>JAXDLS010000128.1:0-6281 GCA_034666485.1 Chloroflexota bacterium | reverse complement strand
GCGCGCGCCGGGCTGATGCGCCTGCTGGGATGGGCCTGGGACGGCCGGGCGGTGATCAGCGTCCACGGCGACCGCGAGCTGCTCGGCGAGGTGGGGGTGCTCGCCGCCGCCCTCCTGCCGCTGGTGGAGAGCGGCGCGGCCGCGGTGCAGCTGGCCGCGCCCGGCCGCCTCGGGGGCGAGGAGGAGTTCGCCGCCGCCCTCGAGGCCGCCCTCGGCGGCCGCTGCCGCCGCCTCCCGGCGGAGGCGCAGCTCGAGGACCAGGTCGCCGTGCTCCGCTGCTCCGCCGCGTTCCTGGGCCCCGAGGGCTTCGGCCTCCAGGTGGCCCGGGCGCTCCGCCTCCGCTCCGCCGCGCTCCCGCTCGCGGAGCCCGGCGCCGCCGTCCTCCGGCTGCTCGATCCGCAGACGCCCCGCCCGGCGCCGCCGCGCGAGGCGATCGCCCGCCTCGACGGCTACCTCGACCGGCTCGCCGGCCTCGCCCTGGTGGCGGCGGCCCGGCGGGCGGCGGCCGGCCCCGGGGTGGCGGCGACGCTGCCCGAGGCGCACCGGGCGCTCGGCCTGCGGCTCTTCGCCGAGCGCCGCGCCCTCCAGGAGGCCCTCGACGGCGAGGTGCGCCGCCTCGAGGCCGAGCTCGGGGCGGCGCGGGCCGAGTCCGACCGGCTGCGCGCCGAGCTGGGCGCGTCGCGCGCCGCCAACGACGCCATCGTGGGGTCGCGGACCTGGCGCTACAGCCAGCCGGTGCGAGACACCCTCGCCCGCGTCCGCGAGCGCCGGCGGTGACGCTGCGGGCGGTGCCCCGGTCGGAGCGTCCCGAGGTCTCGGTGGTCCTGGTGACCTTCAACGCCTGGGAGTGGACCCAGCGGGCGCTCGCCGCCCTGGTGGAGAACACCGAGCCCTGCTACGAGGTGATCGTCGCCGACAACGCCTCGGCCGACGGCACCCTGGAGGGGCTCGCCGGGGTCGAGGGCATCACCCTGCTGCGCAACCCCGTCAACCTCGGCTTCGGGCCGGCGGTGAACCAGGCGGCGCTCCACGCCCGGGCCCGGTCTCTGCTCCTGCTCAACACCGACGCGCTGGTGCGGCCCGGCTGGCTGCCCCCGCTGCGGGCCATCCTCGACGCCGAGCCCGACGTCGGCGCCGTCGCCCCCCGCCTGCTCCACCTCGACGGGACCGTGCAGGAGGCGGGGAGCATGGTGTGGGGCGACGCCGAGGTGTGGCCCTACGGCGCCACCCAGCCCGCGGAGCGGCCCGAGTACCGCTTCCGGCGCGACGTCGACTACGCCTCGGCCGCCTGCCTGCTGCTCCGCCGCTCCGCCTTCGTCGAGGCCGGCGGCCTCCACCCCGCGTACGCCCCCGCCTACTTCGAGGACGTCGACCTCTGCCTCTCGCTCTGGGACCGGGGGTTCCGCACCGTCTGCCAGCCGGCGTCGGAGGTGACCCACGCGGGCGGCGCCTCCTCCGACCGGCAGCGGCTCGCCGGCCTGCTGGCTCGCAACCGTCCGCTCTTCGCCGAGCGCTGGCGGCCGCTGCTCGCCTCCCGCCCGCCGAGCCCGGTGCACTGGGAGCCCGAGGATGTGCTGCTTGGACGGGATCTCCGATGCTCCGACCGGGTGCTGGTGGTGGGCGACTTCGTCCCCGACGGGCGCCAGCCGCGCCTGCGGGCGCTGCTCCTCGGCCTGGTCGAGATGTGGCCGGAGGCGCGCGTCACCCACCTCGCCCTCGACGGTGACGGCGCCGAGGCGAGCGCCGCGCCGCTGCTCGAGGCGGGGGTCGAGCTGGCCTGGCCCGGCGACGGCGTGGCGACCTGGCTGTCCCGGCGGCGGCATCACTACGGTGTGGTGGTGAGCGCCTCCTGGCCGGCCGCGATGCCGCCGGTGGCCGGCCTCCTCGACGCGACCCAGCCCCATGCCCACCGCGCCCTGCTCCTCGACGGCGGCTTCGAGCGGGATCTCGCCGGCGAGGGCTACGCCGCGGCGGTGCGCTCCGCCCGCCTCCTGCTCTGCGCAGACGGGGAGCAGCGCGACCGCGCCTCCCGGGTGGCGCCCGCCGCCCTCGCGGTGGCGCTCGCCGGCGACGACCACCGCGCCCCGGGGTGGAAGGGCGCGCTGGCGGCCGCGCTGGCCCCGCTGGGGATGGCGCCGTCGCGGCTCAGCGCGCCCCGCGCCGAAGCCGGCGCTGCAGCCGGTACAGCCGGCGCGCCAGCCCATATCCCGGCAGGCTCGCCAGCCGGCTGAGCCGCGCCCGGGCATCGGCGGCGGCGAGGCGGTGGCCCTCGGCGACCGCCGACAGCTCGCCGAACCGGGCGACCAGCTGCTCGTGGACCGCGCCCGCCTCCCGGGCCGCCCGGGCACGCTCGGCGAGGGCCGCCCAGGCCGCCGCCAGCCGGGCCGCCAGCAGCTGCGGAGCGGCGCCGCCGGGGGCGCGGCGCAGCGCCATGCCGAACTCGATGCTCCCCGGAGCGTCGCCGAGGAAGACGGCGTCGAGGAGCTCCCAGCGCATCCCCATCTCCCGGACGGTGTGCTCGAGGACCTCGCAGAACTCGTCCTGCGACCACGTGTGCACGTGGACGGAGCGCCGCCGGTGCAGCTCGAGCACCTCGCGGCGCTGGGCCTCGTCCCAGGCGCCGTCCCAGTCGCCGGTGCCCCGCAGGAAGTCCTCGACGTGGTCGTCGGCGACGGCCGTCACCCCCTGGCGGTGCTCCTCCACGAGGTGCTGCAGCGGGGTGGGGGAGCGGTCGCGGTCGAAGGTCTGGCGGCGGTCGGGGAGGAGGATGAGCGCCACCCCGCCGGGACGGAGCACCCGGTGGATGTCGGCGAGCTGGCCGAGCGGCTCGGCGAGGTGCTCCAGCACGTGGCTGGCGATGACGAAGTCCTGGCTCTCGGAGGCCAGCGCCGAGAGCCGGTCGGTGTCGAGGTCGGCCACCACGTCGGGGATGACGAAGCCGGCCGCGGCCTCGCCCAGCTCGGGGAAGAGGCTGCGGTTGTCCGCGGGCTGCCAGCGGTCGACGTAGCGCACCGAGGCGCCCCCGAAGGGCAGCGGGAAGGGCACGTGGCCGGGGCCGATCTCGACCCCCGACCCGGACAGGAAGCGGGTCAGCAGCTCGCGCGCCGCGAGCTGCCCGGCGGGCGGGGCCGCGGTCGCGGTGGCGCTCTCGACTGCGCTCATCCGGCCACCATCGGGCGACATCCTAGACGCTGGGGCTGTTCCACAGGGGGATCACCGGGGTGCCGTGCTCGTGCCCGAGGCGGCCGAGGCGGGCGGTGTCGAGCCCGAGGAGCCGGCCGGCGGCGGGCTCGAGCCCCACCCAGCGGGCGGCGAGGACCCGGAGCACGTGCCCGTGGGCGACCACCGCCAGGTCGCCCTCGAGCTCCCTGAGCCGGGCCACCACCCGGTCGGCGCGCCGGCCCAGCTCCTCCAGGGTCTCGCCGCCCACCACCCCGTCCCGCCAGAGCGACCAGCCCGGGCGCTCGGCGCGGATGTCCGCGGCGGTGCGCCCCTCGTACTCGCCGTAGTCCCACTCCACCAGGTCGTCGCAGAGCTCCACCGGGCCGCGCAGCCCGGCCAGCTCGGCGGTCTCGCGGGCGCGGCGCAGCGGGCTCACCAGCACCCGGGTGAACCCCACGCCGGCGAGGGTCGGGGCGAGCTCACGCGCCCGCCTCCGCCCCTCCTCGTCGAGCGGGACGTCGGTGCGCCCGGTGTGCCTGCCCAGCCTGCTCCACTCGGTCTCGCCGTGGCGGAGCAGCAGCACCCGGACGTGCTCGCTCACGCCTCCGGCGGCCGTCCGCTCACCCCGTGCAGCACCACGTCGGCGATCACCCCGGCGGAGGGCGCCGCCGCCGGCCCCGTGGCGCCGGGGGGCGCCACCGGCAGGAACGCCATGCAGACCCCCAGGATGCTGGTCGCCGCCACCTCGTCGCTGACCTCCGGGCGCAGCTCGCCGCGGGTGCCGGCCTCGGCGAAGAGCCCGGAGAGGGGGGCGATCACGTTGTCCTGGAAGCCCTGCTCGAGCCGCTCGCGGACCTCGGCGGGCAGGTGCTCGGCGATGTCGTTCTGGATCAGCACGGGGTGGTGGGGGCTCCCGGTGAGCAGGATCTGCGCCACCGCGGTGACCCGCTGCTCGAGCGAGCCGGCCGAGGCCGCGGCCTCGCGGAGCATCTCGCCCATGTGCTTCTGGGTGGCGAGCACGCACTCCTCGAAGAGCGCGTCCTTGTTGCGGAAGTGGTAGTAGAGCGCCGGCTTGGTGACCCCGGAGGCGGTGGCGACCAGGCGCATCGACACCCGGGCGTAGCCGTGCTCGGCGAAGAGCGCGTCGGCGAGGCGGAGGATGCGGTCGCGGGTGGCCTCACCCGCGGCGGTGACGGCGAGGCTCATGCCGGCACCCCTGTCTGGGCGCTGACGCGCCCGGTGGGGGGACTCCCCCAGGCCATCATCGGCTGATGTGACGGCGATGCCGATGACAGCCTTCCCCCTGCCGTGTCCGCGCCGGAGCGGACGGCGCGGGCGATCTCGCCCCAGGGCGCCTCGGGGTCGAGCGCCCCGTAGGGCATCACCCGGTGCACCCGGCCGGCGTAGCGCCGCACCATCGCCTCGGGGAGCTCGTCCCAGGTGGCGCTGATGCAGAAGGCGTCGAGCAGCTCGTCGTCGACCGCGCCGCCCAGCTCCTCCCAGCGGCCCGCCACCGAGAGCTCGTGGAGGCGGTCGGCGAGGGCGCCGCGGTCGTGGACCTCGAGCAGCGGGCGGTAGGTGCGGGTGCTGCCGTAGAAGCCGATCTGGGAGCGGATCCGCTCGCGGCCGGCGTCGACCTCGGCGCGGGTGCGGCCGGTGGCGAGCATCGCCGGCGCCACCAGGGTGATCGCCCCGGGGTCGCGGCCCGCCGCCTCCGCGGCCTCGCGCAGCCGGGGGAGGGTGAAGCGGTCGAGGGTCTCCGCGGAGGTGAGGGGATGGAGGTGGAGGCCGTCGGCGACCTCGCCGGTGATCCGGATCATCCCCGGGTTGATGGCGGCCAGGTAGATGGGCGGCAGGGGCGCGCCCTCGACCGGTCCCGGGTTGAAGAACGGGGTCATCAGGGTCAGGGTGTAGAACTCGCCGCGGTGGTCGAGGGGAGCGCCCTCCTGCCAGCACCGCCAGGTCGCGCGGATGGCGAGCACCATCTCGCGCAGCCGCGCCGCGGGGCGGTCGAAGGGCACCGAGAAGCGGCGCTCGTTGTGTCCCTTCACCTGGCTGCCGAGACCGAGCACCACCCGGCCGGGGGCGAGGCGATGGAGGTCCCAGGTCGTCATCGCGTGCACCATGGGGCTGCGCGCGAACGCCACCGAGATGGCGGTGCCGAGCACGACGCTCCGGGTGGCGGTGGCGGCGATCGCCAGCGGGAGGTACGGGTCGTGGTCGGATTCCACCGTCCACAGGCCGTCGACGCCCTGCGCCTCCGCGCGCGCCGCCGCCGGCGCCGCCGCGTCGAACCCCAGGGGCAGGTCGAAACAGAGCCCCACGTGTCACCTCCCGCGCCCCCCCAGGCGCACCCCCTGCTCTTCGGCGCCGGGGTTGCGACCCCGGTGCCCCGCCCATTATCGGCCTCTGACCGGAGGGACGGGAAGCCTATCATCACCGTTGATGCGTCTGGTCACCTACCGGCATCTCGCAGAGGACTGCGATCGGGTCGGAGTCCTCTCCGGCGGGATGCTCCACGCCCTCCCCGAGGGCACCCGGCTGCTCGACCTGCTCGGCGACGACGGCGAGCGGCTCGCCGGGGCGGCGCGGGGGGCGCTCGACGACCCCCGCGAGGTGGTCGACCCGGCGGCGGTGCGGCTGCGCCCGCCGGTCCCGGTGCCGCCGTCGCTGCGCGACTTCTACGCCTTCGAGCAGCACGTGCGCACCGCCCGCCGGCGCCGCGGCCTGGAGATGGACCCGGACTGGTACCGGCTGCCGGTCTTCTACTTCAGCAACCCCCGCGCCCTGACCGGCGACGGCGACCCGGTGGCGGTGCCCCCCGGCTGCGCCGAGCTCGACTACGAGCTCGAGGTCGCCGCGGTGGTGGGCCGGGGCGGCGCCGACCTCGATCCGGAGCAGGCCGAGGCCAGGATCGCCGGCTACTGCGTGATGAACGACTGGAGCGCCCGCGACCTGCAGCGCCGGGAGATGCGCCTCAGCATGGGGCCGGTGAAGGGCAAGGACTTCGCCACCAGCCTGGGCCCGGTGCTGGTCACCCCCGACGAGCTCGCCGGGCGGCGCGCCGGCCGCGCCTACGACCTGGCCATGACCGCGCGGGTCAACGGCACCGAGTACTC
>JAXDLS010000127.1:0-3090 GCA_034666485.1 Chloroflexota bacterium | reverse complement strand
AGGGTGGCGACGAGGGTCTTGCCCTCGCCGGTGCGCATCTCGGCGATCTTCCCCTGGTGGAGCACCATGCCGCCGATCAGCTGGACGTCGAAGTGGCGCATCCCCAGGACGCGGCGGGACGCCTCGCGCACGCAGGCGAACGCCTCGGGGAGGATCTCGTCGAGGAGGCGGTCGCGCTCGCGCTCGGCCATCTCGATCTCGCGCCGGTCCTCCTGGACGCCCTCCTCCTCCTCCTCCTCCTCGTCATCGCCGGTGATGCCCACGCTGACCGGCTGACCGAGGCTGAGGTCGGGGCCCTCGACGCCGAGACGCTCGCGGAACTCCGCGGTCCTGGCGCGCAGCTGCTCGTCGCTGAGGGCCTGCATCCGCTCCTCGAGCGCGTTGATCGTGTCAACCGTCGAGCCAGCGCGGCGGACGTCCTTCTTGATGGGATCGCCGAGGATCCGGGTGAGACGGCTCATAGCGACTCCATGATCCCAGACTGCTATCGGTCGTGTCGGATGACGGCGGTCAGTCGTGCCGGATGGCGGCGACGATCGCCGCCCGCGAGGCGTGCCGCGCCGGGAGGGCGGCGGCGAGCAGCGAGCCCACCACCACCGCGACCAGCGCCGCCAGCGCCGATTCCACCGGCAGGACGAACTGCGGCTGGAAGCCCGGCGACGAGCCGGCGCGGAGCAGCGGCAGCGCCAGCCCGCAGCCGGCGGCAACCCCGAGGACCGTGCCGGTGGTGGCGAGCAGGCCGGCCTCGGTCATCACCAGCCGCATCGCGCGGCGCCGGCTGAGCCCCGCGGCGCGGAGCAGGGCGAGCTCGCGGGTGCCCTGGCGGGCGTTGACCAGCAGGGTGTTCACCACCGCCAGCATCGCGATGGCCACGGCGACCCAGCTCAGCACCCCGAGCAGTGCCAGGGTGTGGCCGAGGGCCTGGCGGGCGTCGTCGCGGATGGTGGTCACCGGCACGGCGTTCATCCCGTAGAGCGCCGCCACCCGGGAGACGGCCGGCAGCGCCGTGCTGTCGCCACTCACCACCTCGAGCACGTCGAAGCCGCCGGCGGCGGCGCCGTAGAGGCGGCGGGCCATGCCGTCGCCGATGAGCAGCGCCTCGCGCCCGTCACCCGCCGGCAGCGAGTGGGCCACCACGCCGGCGACGGTCACCTGCAGCTGGTTGCCGCCCGCGGACAGCGCCACGGTGCTGCCCCGGTGCCAGCCGAGCGTGGTCGCCAGCTGCTGGGGGACGAGGACCGCCGGGCCGGCGTCCAGGGCGGTGAGCGCCGCCGTGCGGCCGCCGTCGACCACGTCGAGGGCGCTGCTCGCCTGGTAGGCGATGGGGTCGATGGCGGCGAGGCCGACCGAGCTGCCCTGGGCCGCCGCGGACAGGAAGCGCACTGGGGTCACCTCCCGCACCCCGGGGGAGGCGGCCACCAGCTGGGCGATCGAGCTGGGCTGGGTCGCCGGGCTGTGGACCACGATGTCGCCGACGAACAGCTGGGCGACCCAGCGATCGCCCGCGGTCAGCGCGCCGGCGGTCAGCGCGCTCAGCGCCGTCGCCATGGCCACGCTGGCCACCAGGCCGGCGAGGGTGAGCGCGGTGCGGCGCCGGCGGCGCGCCAGGGCGGCGGCGGCCACCGGGGCGGTGCGCGCCAGCGGGCTGATGACGGCGCCGACCCCGCGCAGCAGCGGGCCGGCGATCAGCGGCAGGCAGAGGGCGGCCCCCACCAGCACCGCGGCGCAGCCGCTGACCACGGCGGCGGCATTGCCGCTGCTCGTCGCCACCAGCCCGGAGAGCGCGATCACCACGCCGGCGGCGGAGAGCCGCCAGGAGGCACGCTCGCGCGCCGGCTCGGCGGCGGACCGCAGCGCGCTCAGCGGTGCCATCCGGGAGGCGCCGAGGGCGGGGAGCAGGGCGCCGAGCAGCGAGGCGCCGAGGCCTGCCGCCGCTGCCCCGACCAGCCGCCAGGGCGCCAGTGCCAGCGCCGGCGCGGGCAGATCGGTGGCGCCGAGGCGGGTCACCGCCAGGCCGCCGAGCAGCACGCCCGCCACCAGCCCCAGCGCCGCACCGGCGACGCCGAGCACCGCGGCCTCGGCGAGCAGCAGGCGGAGCACCTGTCGTGGACCGGCGCCGGCGGCGCGGAGCAGGCCGATCTCCCGGCGCCGCTCGCTCACCGCCAGCGCGGTGGTGTTGGCGCTCACCCCGGCGCAGATCAGGCCGGCGAGGGCGAGCACCAGCAGCAGCAGCGGGAGCATCTGCTCCAGCGGCCCGGCGGCGCCGGCGCGGGGGTCGATGGCGAGGGCGGCGCCGCCGAGCCGCGCCTGCACGTCGCGGGCCACCGCCACGGCGCTGGCGCCGGGGGCGAGCCGGATGGCGGCGAGCGGGGTGCGCAGGCCCAGCGCGAAGGGTCCCTCGGCGGCGGCGCGGCTGACGAACACGGCGGGAGCGGAGAAGGCCGGCCCCCCGGCGCCGGCGGCGCTGATGCCGACCACGGTGAAGGCGCGGTCGCCGTCCCTGGTGACCAGGCGAACGGTCTCGCCGGCGCGGACGGCGTGCGCCGCCCCGGTGGAGCGCAGCGCGGCCGCCACGCCCTGGTCGAGCACCGCCTCGGTGAGGTCGCCCTCCCGGGGCAGGCGGCCGGTGACGAGGTGGAGCGGACGGAGCGCGGCGCGGCCGCCGTCGAGCCCCACCACGGAGACGTCGAGCCCCTCGATGGCGCTCGCCGACACCCGCGCCACGGTGCTCTTCTGCAGCAGTGGGCTGACCCCGGCGACGCCGTGGATGGCACGCAGGGCGGCCAGATCACCGGCGGCGAGGCCGGGGCCCGCAACGGTGCGGACGTCGACCCCGGAGGCGCCGGCGCGCCCGCGCTGTGCGCTGGTGGCCTGGTCGTCGAGCCCGGCGAGGGTCAGCTGGACGGCGAGCAGGGCGGCGACCCCGAGGGCGACGGCGAGGGCGGCGAGGAGGCCGCGCAGCGGTCGCGTCCGCAGCCAACCCCGCAGGATCGGCGTGATCACAGACCGAGCTCGACCAGCCGCGCCACCAGCGCTGCCGGGTCGGGCGCGGCGGTGACATCGCGCCGGCCGAGGCGGACCTCGTCGACG
>JAXDLS010000126.1:0-5804 GCA_034666485.1 Chloroflexota bacterium | reverse complement strand
GATGTTGCTCCGACCCGCGATTACGCTGATCGGGCTGATGGCGAGCAGCAGCGCGGCGATCAGGCCTGCGGCACGTCCCCAGGCCCGGGCGACGAGGTGGTACAGGAGGGCGACCGAAACCACGCCGGCGATCGCCTCGGGGAGCAGCAGGCTGATTCCGTGGAATCCGAACAGCCGGGCGCTGGCCGCCTGCAGCCAGAAGCCCAGCGGCGGCTTGTCGATGCTGACGAAGCCGCCTGCGTCGAAGGACACGTAGAGGAGGTTGTGCCAGCTGGTCAGCATGCTCTGGACGGCGGCGGCGTAGTACGCGTTCCCGAAACCCAGGGTCCACAGGCCGATCCCGTTGAGCAGGGCGCTGAGAATGAGCACCGCCCCCAGCCCCAGCCGCCACGGCAGCAGCCGCGCCGGCGGGGTCTCGGCACTGCTGCGGGCGGGGGCCGCCGCCCTCGCCACCATCGCCTGGATGGTCATGTGCACATCCCTCGCCGCGAGACCGCGGACTGTCCGGCCTTCCCTGCGAGGCAGGATCCGCGACCGCGTCCAAGACCGGGGTGAGAGGACCGCAAGAGCTGGGTAAGAGGTCGGAGACACGCCGACCACCCGATCCCGTCAGGCGACGGTGGCGGAGATGCCGCGGACGCTCTATCGTGGCTCGAGCGCCAATCGGGAGGAGGTCCACATCGGTGGGTGACCGGACGGACCAGGTCGACATGGCACGCGCGGTCGCCGCGGGCGCGGCGGAGGTGCGTGGCGCCGAGGTCTTCATCCCCACCCTGTCGGCGTCCGCGCTCGCCGAGCTGGGTGGGTTCGGTCGCGAGCGGGTGGTCGAACGCGGCGAGGTGCTCTACCACGCCGATGACGAATCCCACGACTTCTTCGTCATCCTGGAGGGTGTGGTCGAGGTCGTCCGCCTCGACGACGACGGGGAGGCCGTCATCGCCACCCACACCGCCGGCCGGTTCCTCGGCGAGCTGAGCCTGCTGACCGGCCAGCGGCCGTACCTGACCGCCCGGGTCACCCAGCCGGGGCGGGTGCTGGTGATCGAGCAGGCGGCCTTTCGCCGCCTCATGAGCGTCAAGCCCGACATCGCCGACATCATCTTCGGCGCTCTCGCCGCCCGCCGGGAGGCCCTGCGCACCGGAGAGGCAGCCCTCGCGCTGCGCGTCATCGGGTCCCGCCACTCGCCCGAGGCGATGGCCCTGAGACGGTTCGCCATGCGAGCTCGCCTGCCCCACACCTGGACAGACCTCGAGGGCGCGGAGAACGTGGACGGCCTCCTGGGCGGGCTGGGACTCCGCCCCGAGGAGCTGCCCGCGGTGCTCACGCCCACCGCGGTGCTCCGCCGAGCGACGCCGGGCGAGTTCGCCGACCACCTCGGTCTCACCTACCACGCCATCCCGGGTCGAGTCTTCGACCTGGTCGTGGTCGGCACCGGTCCCGCCGGCCTGGGGGCCGCGGTGTACGGAGCCTCGGAGGGCCTCGACACGCTGTCGGTCGATGCCGTGGGCGTGGGCGGCCAGGCCGGCGCCAGCTCGCGCATCGAGAACTACGTCGGCTTCCCCAACGGCATCTCGGGCGGCGACCTGACCGCCGGGGCCGCCATCCAGGCGCAGCGCCTCGGCGCGTGGCTGACCAGCCCGTGCGAGGCATGCACGCTCCGCGTCGAGGACGGGTCTCTCGAGCTCGTCCTCTCCGACGGCTGCGAGATCCGGTGCCGGTCGGTGATCGTGGCGACGGGCGCACGCTACCAACGCCTGACGGTCGACGGCCTCGACCGCTTCGAGGGCGCCGGCGTGTACTACGCGGCCACGGACCTGGAGGCACGCGTCTGCAGCGGCTCGGAGGTGGTGGTCGTGGGTGGGGGGAACTCGGCGGGTCAGGCGGCGATCTTCCTCGCACAGCAGGGCAGCCGGGTGTCGATCGCCATTCGCGGCGGCGATCTGACCCGCAGCATGTCGCAGTACCTGATCGGGCGGATCGAGGCCGACCCCCGCATCGAGCTGCTCACCACCACCGAGGTTCGTGTCCTGGAGGGCGAGGGGCATCTCCAGCACGTGACGCTCGAGCAGACGCGGACGGGTGAGCGCCGCACCGTGCCGTGCGCCGGGTTGTTCTGCTTCATCGGCGCCGAGGCCGCAACATCCTGGCTGGGTGACGCCGTGGCACTCGACCCCTCCGGGTTCATCCTCACCGACCGCTCTCTCCCTGCATCGGTGACCTCCGGGCCGTCGTTCGCGTCGCGCGAGCCCCTGCCCTTCGAGACCTCGGTGCCCGGCGTCTTCGCGGTCGGGGACGTCCGTCACGGCTCGCTCAAGAGAGTCGCGGCCGCGGTGGGCGAGGGTTCGAGCGCGGTGGGATCGGTCCACCAGCACCTCGCGACGGCCCTGCCGATCGTGCCGGCGCCGCCGCCGCCGATCTCGTGATCGACGGCGGTCTCGTGACGACCCTGTAGACAGCGACCTCGCGTCAGCGCTTCGGCGAATCGGCGCTCCGGCGCTTCGCCGCCCGCGTGACGCGGCGTGGCAGCCGGCTGTAACACCCCCCGTATGAGTGGGTGCTCCCTCTGACGGACACGAGGACATCAGCATGCCCCTCCCCCTCCCCCTCATCCGACGCTCCGCGCTGCTGGCGGGCGCCGTGGCCACGGCGACGGGCCTGGCCGCCTGCGGCACCAGCGCCGCCACGGTGCCGGGCACCAGCCCGGCGACTCCGGCCCCATCGGGCCCGATGAGCACCATGACCACGACCATGCCGGCTGCGGCGGGGGCGTCCACCGCAGCTGCGGCACCGGTCGCCACCGACCACGTCGCCATCCAGGCCTTCGCCTTCGGTCCCACCACGGTGGCGGTGAGGCCGGGGACCACGGTGACCTGGACGCAGCAGGACGAGGACCAGCACACCGTGACCGCCGACGACGCCTCGTTCGCCTCGTCGCCGCTCACCACCGGGCAGACCTACACGCACACCTTCGCCGCCCCGGGGACATACCACTACCACTGCGCCATCCATCCCTTCATGCACGGCACGGTGACCGTCACCGATGGCTGAGCGCGACGTCGTCACAGGCCATCTCGACGAGGCCGGACGGGCGCTGGTCGGCCGCGAGGTCGACCGGCGCGGCTTTCTCAAGTGCGCCTCCTGGGTCGGCGCGGGCACCATCTGGACGGTGAGCGGCGGCCTGGTCGCCGCCTGCGGCACCGCGCTCACCGGAGCGGGCGCCGGAGCCTCGCCGGGCGCGGCCGCGACCGACGGCCTCTTCTTCGTGCAGATCAGCGACAGCCACATCGGCTTCAGGGGAACCGCCAACCCCGACGTCCTCGGCAGCTTCACCGCGGCCATCGCCCAGGTGAACGCGCTGCCCCAGCGGCCCGCCTTCGTGGTCCACACCGGCGACCTCACCCACACGTCGACGGCCGAGGAGTTCGGCACCGTGAAGGAGCTGCTGGGGACCCTGCGGACACCGACGGTGGTGGTCGTCCCCGGCGAGCACGACACCGTCATGGGCCCCAGGCCCTATCTCGACGCCTTCGGCGCGGGCACGAAGGGCACCGGCTGGTCGAGCTTCGACCTGCAGGGGATCCACTTCATCGCCCTGAACAACGTCGTCGACGTCACCAACCTGGGACACCTCGGCGCCGAGCAGCTGGCCTTCGTCGAGAGGGACGTCGCCGGCCTCGGCAGCGACACGCCCATCGTCGTCTTCGCGCACATCCCGCTCTGGACCATCGACGAGGCCTGGGGATGGGGGACCGACGACGCCCTGCAGGCGCTCTCGCACCTCAGGCGATTCGCCTCGGTCACGGTGCTCAACGGGCACATCCACCAGGTGATGTCGAAGATCGAGGGCAACGTCACCTTCTCGACGGTGACCACCACCGCCTACCCGCTGCCGGCTCCGGGCACCGCCCCGGCGCCGGCGCCGGTGACCCTCCCCGCAGGCAGGCTGCACGACGTGCTCGGCATCCGCGAGGTGCGCTACCGCACCCGCAACCGGAGCTTCCGCCTCACCGACGACCACCTGCGATGATGACGCGCCGGTGGTCCCCATGACGGCGCCGTCGCGCGGGCATCGAGGAGCCGCCACAAGCGTGACTCCCGTCACGACTCGGTGGGCACCGACGGCCGTGGCCGGCTGCCCTGTCATCCTGTCCCTGTTCCCGCTGGACGGTCACGCAGCCCCTGGGGGCGGCCCACTGGCGTTCCGCAGTCCAGAGCTCACGAGGACCGACCGTGGACAGCAGCAGCAAGCAGCCTGGCACGCCTGCGGCGCAGCAGTGGCGGAGCCGGCCCGGTGTGAGCCGTGCGATCCGCCTCGCCGTGCTCGTTCTCCCGACGGTCGCCTCACTCGCCGTCTGGCTTCTCCTCGACCGGCTGCTTCCCAGGCCCACCAGCGCCGTCGCCTCCGTGACGTGGTGGCTGCTGGCGACGGCGGGCAGCCTGGCGACGCTCACCATCGGCGTTCGCCTGGCGCGGCGCCTCCTTCCGCTGGCGTCGCTCCTCGAGCTCTCCCTGGTCTTCCCCGACCGTGCTCCCCAGCGCTTCGCCGTCGCCCGCACCTCCTGGCGCGTCCGTGACGTGCAGCAGCGCCTCGACGAGGCACGCGAGCGGGGAACGGTGGGCACGGACCTCACCTTTGCCCAGGACATGCTGGTGCTGGTCACCGCTCTCAGCGTTCACGATCGCAAGACTCGCGGCCACTCGGAGCGCGTGCGCGTCTTCACCGACATGCTCGCCGACGAGTGCCGCCTCCCCGACGAGGACCGCGCGCGGCTGCGCTGGGCGTCGCTGCTGCACGACGTGGGCAAGATGCAGGTCCCCGCCGACATCCTCAACAAGCCGGGCCGGCCCACACCCGACGAGTGGGCCGTGCTGCAGCGCCATCCCGCCGACGGCGCGCGCATGATCGCCCCGCTGGCGTCGTGGCTCGGTCCGTGGGCACTGGCCGTGGAACAGCACCACGAGCGCTGGGACGGCACCGGCTACCCGCGACGGCTGGCGGGCGAGGACATCTCGCTCGGCGGCCGGATCGTCGCCGTCGCCGACGCCTTCGAGACGATGACGGCGGCGCGTCCCTACAAGCGCCCCATGAGCGTGGCCGCCGCACGTCAGGAGCTGGTCAACTGCGCCGGCAAGCAATTCGACCCCGTCGTGGTGCGCGCCTTCCTCACCCTCTCGGTCGGCCGGCTGTGGCGGGCCGTCGGATTCAGCGCCTCGGTGTCCCAGGTGCCCTCGCTGGCCGCGATCCTCCACGGCCTGGGCGGCGCCGGCGCGCACGTGGCGGTGCGTGTTGTCACCGCCGCCACCGCCCTCGGCCTCGCGGCGGGAGGAGCGACGATGATGCCGGCTCACCGGAGCGACCCGACTCCGAGGGCGAACACCCCCGGGTCGATTCGCGCGCTCGCGCCGGTGACGCCGCCCGACAGTGCGGCCGAGATGATCTCGACGGCGACGTCGACCGCCGGCGGAGGAGGCGGCGCGGCGGCCCCATCGAGCAGCGCCGTGCCGTTCCCGGAACGGTCCACGGTGTACGAATCGGCGACACCGGTGCCCTCCCCCGGCCCGGTGCTGACCACCGGTCCTGGCGGGACCAGGACCGTGATCGTCCCCCTGGGGAGCGGCAACCCCCCATCTGTCGCGGTATCGCCCCCTCCGCTCCTCGCGCCCACTCCGGTGCAGCCTCCGGTTCTGTCACCTGCCCTCGTCCCGGCGGCGGCGCTCACGGCCCCGCTGCAGCCGGCCGTGCCGCGCCTCCTGGGCCCCAGGATCCCGCAGCTGCCGGGTCTGTAGAGGACCCGCCCATCGGC
>JAXDLS010000125.1:0-7868 GCA_034666485.1 Chloroflexota bacterium | reverse complement strand
AGCGGGCGGAGCCGGCGGCGCTGCAGCCAGAGCACGCCGAGCACCGCGGCGAGCACCAGCAGCCGGCCGTGGGGGATGCCCAGGGTGGCGGCCAGCGGCGAGCCGCCGTGGTCGGCGGCGGTCTGCGTCCCGGGGGGGTGGGCGGCGTGCCAGGCGTGGAGCTCGTGCTTGCGGGTCAGCACCGCCGGGTCCTGGGCCTCGATGGCGTCGCGGACCGCGGCGGCGATGCTGTCGCGCACCTCGGGGCGCCGCAGCAGGTCGGCCTCGCGCGAGTTGCTCAGGTACATCGGCTCGACGGTCACCGCCGGCATCACCGCATGCACCCAGAGGTTGTCGCGAAGGATCACCCCGTCGTCGGGGACCTTGTAGGGCTCGAGCCGCCTCTCCAGCGCGGCGGCCATCCGGCCGGCGAAGGGGTGGCTGTCCTCGTTGGGATAGAGCACCACCGAGCCGGCGGCGCCCGGGTCGGTCCAGGAGTTGCCGTGGATGCTGACGAAGAGCTGCGCGTGGGCGGCGATCGCGGTCTCCATCCGCGGTCCGATGTCGAGGTACCGGTCGCGGTCGCGGGTCATCACCACCCGCATCCCGTCCCTCTCCAGCAGGGCGCGGGTGCGGCGGGCGGTGTCGAGCGCGTAGTCCTTCTCGAGCAGGCCGTTCTGGGCCACCGAGCCGGGGTCGAAGAGCTGGTCGGGGTGGTCGTTGTCCGGGGCGCCGCCATGACCGGGGTCGAGGGCCACCACGTAGGCGGCGGGCCGGGGCGCCGGCGCGGTGGAGGCGGCCGCGGCGAGGGCGTGCCACGACGGCGCGAGGGAGGCCGCCATCAGGACGGCGACCGGGGCGCAGGCGAGGACGTGGAGAGAACGTGTGGCCCGGTGGCTCATCGCCACCAGCGAGTATATGGGTCCTCGCTACCCCTTCGATGACACCGCGGTGATCAACCCGAGACCGGCGCCGCCCATGTAGAGGGTCGCCGAGACCAGCAGGGCGTTGAAGATCAGTCGCAGCCGGCCCTGGGAGAGGACGGTCACCGCGCGTGCCCCGAGCTGGGAGCCGACCACACCGCCGCAGATCAGCGGGGTCCCCAGCCGCAGGACCGTCCCCGGGTGGATGTCGCCGGCGAGGATGTGGCCGGCGGCCCCGGAGATGCCGTTGCCCATGATCGCCACCAGGTCGCTGCCCACCGCCACCTGCATGGGGGCGTGGACGACCCCCACCAGCAGGGGCACCAGGATGAAGCCTCCGCCGACGCCGAGGAGGCCGGAGACCAGGCCCACCGGGCCGCCGATGAACGCCGCCCGGGGGACGCGGACGGTGTAGCGGTAGACGCACCCGCGGACGGTGCGCACGCGCCGGATGCTGAGCAGCCGCGACGCCGCCGGCGCCGGCTCCGCTCCCGGCCCCGGAGGGAGCCCGCGGGTGGGCTCCGCCTCGTGCGCGGGGGCGTGGACGGTGCTGAAGAAGACCAGCACCGAGACCAGGAGCAGCGCCACCATCAGCTCCAGCGCCTGGCTGGGGAGCCGGTGGCTGAGCTGGCTGCCCACCTGGGCGGCGACCACGCCCGGCCCCAGGAGGACGAGCCCCAGGGGCAGGTCGATGGTGCCCTGGCGGAGGTGGCGGACCACCCCCGACGCCGCCACCACGACCACGTACGCGAGGCTGAGCGAGACCGCCACGTGGATGGTCAGGCCGATCGCGACCAGCAGCGGCACGGTCACGAAGCCACCCCCCGCGCCCAGCATCCCGGCCAGCCCCCCGGTGACCAGGCCGATGATCACCAGCTGGACGGCCAGCATCGTGGACAGGTGCATGCTCCCCCCGTCTCAGGGTCCCCACCCTGCCTCATCAGCTCCTTCGTCGCTGACAGCCTTCCCCCTGGGGGCCCACTGTGGCCGACGGCGGCGGCGCCCGCCTATCCCCCGGGCCGGGTGATCTTTCCCTCCCCCCGGCGCGCTACGATCGGGTGACCCTCGCCGTTCGTGTCAAGCCGGTCGAAGTCCGGCGCAGTCGCGCTACCGTGGCCGCCTCCGATGCCGGGGGCGGGAGCCGGAAAACCGGCGGTGCAGGACCAGCTCGCGGCACCTCCGCGCCAGGGGAAGAGTTGGGATGAGCGCCAGCGGCCGTCTCGCGATCGTCGGGCTGGGCCCGGGCGACCCCGGCTACCTCTGCGAGCGCGCCCGGCCGGCGCTCGCCGCCGCCGAGGTGGTGATCGCCTACGCGCCCTACTGCGACCGGGTGAGCGCCCTGCTCCCCGGAATGGCGGTCGAGCCCTGGCCGATCGGCGCCGAGGCGGAGCGCGCCGCCGGCGCCGCCCGGCGCGCCCGCGCCGGGGCCTCGGTGGCGGTGGTGAGCAGTGGCGACGCCGGCGTGTACGGGATGGCGGGGCTCTGCCTGGAGGCGCTCTACGAGCTCGGCTGGGACGGGCGGACGGCCCCCGAGCTGGAGATCGTGCCCGGGGTGACCGCCGCCCTCGCCGCCGCCGCCCGGCTGGGGGCGCCGCTGGCGGTCGACTTCGCCTGCATCAGCCTCTCCGACCTGCTCGTCCCCTGGGAGCTGATCGAGCGGCGGCTCACCGCGGTGGGCACCGGCGACCTCGCCGTGGCCCTCTACAACCCCCGCAGCCGCGCCCGGCCCCACGCCCTCGGTCGCGCCCTCGCCGTGCTCCGCGCCCACCGCGACCCCGCCACCCCGGCCGCCATGGTCCACGACGCCTGCCGCCCGGGCGAGCGGGTGGAGATCGGCGAGCTGGGCAGCCTCGACGACGAGGAGGCCTCGATGGACACCCTGGTGCTGATCGGCTGCTCCTCCACCCGCCGGATGGGCCGCCACCTCGTCACCCTCCGCCCCCGGCGCCGCCGCGAGGAGCCGTCGTGAGCACCCTCGAGGACGCGCTCGGGGACATCACCGCCCCGGACGCCGCCGCCGCCGAGGCCGCCCGCCGCCACCAGGACGACCTCACCAAGCCGCCCGGGAGCCTGGGCCGGCTCGAGGAGCTCGCCGTCCTCCTCGCCGCCATCCGCGGCCGTGACGCCGTGCCCCTGGGGGAGTGCGCGGTGCTGGTCTGCGCCGCCGACCACGGCGTCACCGCGCGCGGGGTCAGCGCCTACCCCGCCGCGGTGACCCCGCAGATGGTCGCGAACTTCCTCGCCGGCGGGGCGGCGATCAACGTCATCGCCCGGGCCACCGGCGCCCGGGTGCTGGTGCTCGACGCCGGCGTCGCCGCCGCCCTCCCCGAGCACCCCCGGCTGCTCGCCCGCAAGGTGCGGCGCGGCACCGGGGACATCGTCGCCGGCCCGGCGATGAGCCGCGACGAGGCCCGCGCCGCGGTGGAGGCGGGGATCGAGGCGGTCTGGGGGCTCGCCGCCGAGGGGGTGGAGGCGCTGGCCGTGGGCGACATGGGCATCGGCAACACCACCGCGGCGAGCGCGGTGGTCGCGGCCATCACCGGCAGGCCCGCCGGCGAGGTGGTGGGACGGGGCACCGGCGTCGACGACGCGGGGCTGGCCCGCAAGCGCGAGGCGGTGGCGGCGGCGGTGGCCCGAGCCGACGCCGACCCCGCCGACGGGCTCGGGGTGCTCGCCGAGGTGGGCGGGCTGGAGCTCGCCGCCATCGCCGGGGCGGTGATCGGCGCCGCCTCGCGGCGGCTGCTCTGCGTGCTCGACGGCCATCCCGCCACCGCCGCCGCGCTCGCCGCCGGCCTGATCGCCCCCGGCGCCCTCGCCTCCTGCGTCGCCGGCCACCGCTCCGCCGAGCGCGGCCACCACGCCGCCCTCGAGCATCTCGGGCTGCGCCCCCTGCTCGACCTCGACCTCCGCCTCGGGGAGGGCTGCGGCGCCGCCCTCGCCCTCCACCTGGTGCGGGTGGCGGCGGCGCTGAGCGCGGAGATGGCCACCTTCTCGTCGGCGGGGGTGAGCGGCCCCGCCGCCTCCGGCACCGAGGCCGCCGCGGAGGCCGCACCCGCGCCGTGACCGCCGAGCTGCCGGCCGGGCCCGGCATCGTGCCCCGCCGCTCGGCCGCCGGCCGCCTGAGGTCGGCCGCCGCCGGCGCCCTGGCCGCGCTCGGCCTGCTCACCGTGCTGCCGCTGCCCCGGCTCGCCCACCGGCCGCCCTCGGCGGCCACCCTGGCCGGCTTCGCCGGGGCGGGGCTGCTGCTCGGGGCGTCGCTCGCGGGGCTGGAGGCGGCGCTCGCCCCGGTGCTCCCCGCCGCCCCGCGCGCCGCCGTGCTGCTCGCCGCGCTCGCCATGCTCAGCGGCGGCATCCACCTCGACGGCCTCGCCGACTGCGCCGACGGGCTCTTCGGCGGGCGCACCCCGCAGGAGCGGCTGGCGATCATGCGCGACAGCCGCATCGGCGCCTTCGGGCTGGCGGCGATGGTGCTGGTGGTGCTCGTCGAGTACGCCGCCCTCGGCGTCCTCGGGGGATCCCGGCTGCAGGCGCTGGTGGTGGCGGTGACCGCCTCGCGGACGGCGCCGGCGGTCGCCCTGGCGATCTCCGTCCCCGCTCGCATCGAGGGGCTGGGGCACGCCTACACGGTGCCCCATCGCGCCGCCGGGGCGGCGGTGGCGGTGGCGCTGGCGGTGGCCGCGGGCGGCCTGCTGCTGGGGGCGCGCGGCCTGGCCGCGGTGGCGGCGACCCTGCTGGTGGCCCCGGTGGTGGCCGCGCTCACCCGACGGCGGGTGGGCGGGATGACCGGTGACGCCTCCGGCGCCGTCGCCGAGCTGGGGTTGGCGGTGGGGCTGCTGTGCCTGTGTGCGCGGCCCTGAGCCGCCCCTGCGGGGTGGGGGTGCTGGGCCTCGCCCTGGCCGTCGACGCCGCCCTCGGCGAGCCCCCCGAGGCGCTCCACCCGGTGGTCTGGATGGGCCGCGGTGTGAGCCGGCTGGTCCCCGAGGACGGCCCCGCGGCGGGCGCCGGCAGCCTGCTCCGGGGGGCCGCGGTGGCCGCCGCGGGGGGGCTGCTCGCCGCCGGCACGGGCCGGCTCGCCGGCGCCGCCGCCGTCCGCCTCGGGCCGCTCGCGGGCGGTGCCCTGGAGGCGGTGGTGCTCTCCTCCCTGCTCGCCCTGCGCACCCTCGTCGACGCCGCCCGGCGGGTCGGGACGGCGCTCGAGGCGGGCGACGAGGCGGCCGCGCGGCACCACCTGCCCTGGCTGGTGGGCCGCGACCTCGACGGGCTGGACAGCGCGCTGCTCGCCTCCGCGGCGGTCGAGTCGCTCGCCGAGAACCTCTCCGACGCGGTGATCGCACCGCTGCTGTACGCGCGCCTCGGCGGCCTCGCCGGGGCCGCCCTCCACCGCTTCGCGAACACCGCGGACGCCGCCGTCGGCCACCGCGACCGGTTCCGCCTCGGCGGCCGCGCCGCCGCCCGGCTCGACGACCTGCTCGGCCTGCTCCCGGCGCGGCTCAGCGCCCTGCTCATCGCCGCGAGCGCCCCCGCCGCGCAGGGCTCGCCGGCGGCGGCGCTGCGCTGCTGGTGGCACGATCGCGGGGCCACCGCGAGCCCCAACGCCGGCCATCCGATGGCGGCGATGGCGGGGGCGCTCGGGGTGCGGCTGGAGAAGCGGGGTCACCACCGCCTCAACCCCGGCGGCCGGCCCTGCCGTCCCGCCGACGTCGAGCGGGCGGTGGCGGCGGTCCGCGCCGCCACCCTGGGGGCGGTGGCGGTCTGCGCCCTGCCGCGAGGCCCCCGGGGGCGGAGGTGACCGGCCCGCGGGGAGGCCCGCACCCCTGGCTGGAGGCGGTGGCGGGGGCGCCCCACGGCGGCGCCGCGGCCGCGTGCATGCTCGACCTCTGCGCCTCGCTCGCCCCCCACGGGCCCTCGCCGGCGGCGCTGGCGGCGGCCCGCGGGGCCGATCCCACCCGCTATCCGAGCCCCGACGCCGCCCCGCTGGTGGAGGCGGCGGCGGAGCTGCTCGGGGTCGACCCCGAGCGGGTGGTGGCCGGGCCCGGCGCCGCCGAGCTGCTGCTGCGCACCGCCCTGGCCCACCTCCGCCCCGGCGACACCGCGCTGGTGGTCGGGCCCTGCTTCGGCGAGTACCGGCGCGCCGCCGCCGCCTGCGGGGCGCGGACGGTGGCGTGGGAGGCCGGACCGGCCGACGGCTTCGCCCTGGACCCCGGCGCCGTCGCCGCCGCCGCCCGCCGCGCCGGCGCGGCGCTGGGGATCCTCGCCCGCCCCCAGAACCCCACCGGCGTGCTCAGCCCCGCCGCCGCGGTCGCCGGGCTGGCGGCGGCCACCCCGGGGATGACCTGGGTGGTCGACGAGGCGTTCATCGGCCTCTGCGACGACCCGCGCTCGACCGCGGGCGGCGAGGTGGTGACGGTGCGCTCGCTCACCAAGGAGCTGGCCCTGGCGGGGCTGCGGGTCGGGGTCGCCGACGCCCCGCCGCCGGGGGCCCGGGCGCTGCGGGCGCTGGCGCCTCCCTGGTGCGACTCCGCGCCCGCCATCGCCGCCGCCGTCGCCGGGCTCGCCGACCGCGGCCACCGCGCCGCCACCCTCGCCGCCGTCCGTCGCGGCCGCGCCGCGCTCACCGCCACCCTGCGAGCACTCCGCCTCCAGGTCGCCGCTGCCGCCGCCAACTACGTCTGCGCGGAGGCGGGGGACGCCCCGGGGTTCTGTGCCGGGCTCGCCGCCTCCGGGGTGGTGGCCCGCGACTGCGCCGACCTCGGGCTGCCCGGCTGGGTGCGGCTGGCGGTGCCTCCGCCCGCCGAGCTCGAGCGGCTGCTCGCGGCACTGGGCGCGGCGGTGCGCCGGTGAGCGCTCCCGCCCGGACCCTGATGGTGCAGGGCACCGCCTCGGGGGTGGGAAAGAGCCTGCTGGTCACCGCCCTGTGCCGGCTGCTCCGCCGGCAGGGACTCGAGGTGCGCCCCTTCAAGGCCCAGAACATGGCCCTCAACGCCGCGGTCACCGCCGACGGCGGCGAGGTCGGACGCGCCCAGGCGCTCCAGGCGCTCGCCTGCGGGGTCGACGTCACCCGGGCGATGAACCCCATCCTGCTCAAGCCCGAGGGCGACCGCAGCGCCCAGGTGGTGGTCGACGGCGAGGTGGTGGGGCGGATGGACGCCGCCGCCTACCATGCCCTCAAGCCCCGCCTCTGGCCGGTGGTGACGGCGGCGCTCGACCGCCTCCGCGCCGAGTGCGACGTGGTCGTCATCGAGGGCGCGGGCAGCCCCGCCGAGGTCAACCTCCGCGACCGCGACATCGTGAACATGCGGGTGGCCGCCCACGCCGGGGCACCGGTGCTGCTCGCCGGCGACATCGACCGCGGCGGTGTCTTCGCCGCCCTGCTCGGCACCCTGGCGCTGCTCCGCCCCGCCGAGCGCCGCCGGGTGGCGGGCCTGGTGGTGAACAACTTCCGCGGCGACCCGCGCCTCTTCGAGGACGGCGGCGCGTTCCTGGAGCGGCGCTCGCGGCTCCCGGTGCTCGGGGTGATCCCCCACGTCGAGGGGCTGCGCCTGGCGCAGGAGGACTCGCTGGGACTGCCGGCGATGAACGGGTGCGGCGGTGGCGTCGCGGCGGCGATCGACGTCGCCCTGGTCGGCCTTCCCCGGATCAGCAACTTCGACGACTGCGACCCGCTGCTCCGCGAGCCCGGGGTGGGCGTCCGCCTGGTCGACCGCGGTGACCGGCTCGGCGACCCCGACCTGGTGGTGCTGCCCGGGTCCAAGGCCAGCCGCGCCGACCTCGAGGTGGCCCGCGATCGCGGCCTGCACACGGCGCTGCGGGCAGCGCGGCGGCGTGGCACCGCGGTGCTCGGGATCTGCGGCGGAATGCAGCTGCTCGGCGGTGGCGTCGACGCCCCCGCCGGCGTCGACGCCGCCCCGGGCAGCTCCGCGGGCTTCGGGATGCTGCCCACGGCGACGCGGATGTCCGCGGAGAAGG
>JAXDLS010000124.1:0-2542 GCA_034666485.1 Chloroflexota bacterium | reverse complement strand
CCCTCCGGAGCGCCCTTCACCAGCAGCAGGTCCTCGGGCCAGAACAGCACCACCGGGCAGACCCCGAGCACCGCCCTGGCCGGGCGGGGGACGCCGTCGACGGTGACGGTGCGCACCATCGACCCCTGGCCTGCCGGCCGCTGCAGCCGCAGGTCGATGACGGTGGGGCCGTCGGGTCGCTGCACCAGCGCGCGCACCCGGGCGGCGTCGCTGCCCCAGCGCACCAGCTCGGCGGCCGAGGCCGCGCGGGGCGAGCGGGTCAGCGCCGCGGTGGCCAGCGCCTCCAGCAGGTTGGTCTTGCCCTGGGCGTTGGGGCCGGAGACCACGTTGAGGCCGGGGCCGAGGGCCACGGTCTGGTCGGCATAGTTGCGGAAGCAGAAGAGGCGGAGCTCGTCGACGCGGCAGGCGGGCGGTGCGCTCACCGCGCCTCGGTGGCGGCACGGGCCGAGAGGAGCGCGATCAGCCGGGCGGTGGCGGCGGCGGCGTGGGGCCGGGCGATGCCGGCGAGGGCGTCGCGCATCGCCAGCAGCCCGGTCGACTCGGGCCGCGCCAGCTCGGCGACGGCGTCGACCAGCGCGGCGTCGCCGGGCACGTGGCGTCCGGCACCGACGGTGACCACGAGGTCGACGTTGCCGCGCTCCTGGCCGGGCAGGTGCGAGGTGATCAGCAGTGGCACGCCCGCGCACAGCGCCTCGGCGATGGTCGCCGGGCCGGCCTTGCTCACCAGCAGGTCGCTGGCGCGCAGCCACTCCGCCATGTTGGGGACGAAGCCCTCGACGTGGAGGCGGGTGGGCGGCCGCGGCTCGATGCCGAGCAGCCGCTCGCGCACTCCGGCGTTGCGTCCGCAGATCACCGCCAGCTGCAGGTCGAGCCCGGCGGCGCAGAGCACCCGGGCACGGCGGTACAGGCCGCCCGAGCCCTCGCCACCGCCGGTGAGCAGCACCGTGCGGCGCGCCGGGTCGAGCCCCAGCCGGCGGCGCAGCTCGCGTCGCTCGGCGGCGGTCGGGGGCTGCGCCGTGAAGCTCTCGTCCACGGGCATGCCGAGGTCGAAGCAGCGATCGGCCGCGATGCCCGCGGCGCGGATGCGGTTGAGCGCCGCCGCCGAGGGGGTGACGATGGCGTCGATGTCGTCGCAGATCCAGGTGGAGTGCACGTCGACGAGGTCGGTGATCACCGTGATCAGCGGGATCGGCGCAGCCGTGCGGCGCCGCAGGACCCGTGCGGCGGCGTGGTTGACCAGGGGGTGGAACGAGACCACCGCGGTGGGGGAGAGGGCGTCGATCAACTCGGTGAGCCCGGGCTCGAGCAGCCGCAGCACGGTGGCGCGGAGCGCGGCCACCGCGGGGCGCGAGTTGCTGGCGTGGAAGAGCGCGCCCCAGAGCGGCGGAAGGTGGCGGATCAGCGGCGAGTAGAGGCCGACGGTCCAGCCCACCGGTCGCGGCGCGGCGTGCACGAAGGGGTCGAGGAGGTCGGGGGCGGGCGCGTCGGGGAGGCGAACCAGCTCGCGTGCCACCGCCTCGGCGCTGGCCCGATGACCACCGCCGGTGTCGGCGAGCAGCAGCAGCACCGTGCGCGGTGCGCTCGGCGGCCGCGGCGGCGCGCTCGGGGAGGACTCCGCGGAGGTGGTGGTCACGGGGACGTCGGGCATGTGCGATACCCTACCTCCGAGGCACATGACCTTCGAGAGCAGCCGTCCCGACGGACCGAGCAGCGCCCGCCGGGCAATCGCTGTGCTGTCGGTGCACGCCTCCCCGGTGGGACGGCTCGGACAGGGCGAGAACGGGGGTATGAACCTCACAGTCCACGAGCTCTGCGCCGGCCTCAGCGCGCGCGGCGTGCCCACCGACGTCTTCGTGCGCCGCGACGACCCCAGCGCGCCGGCCGAGGAGCTTCTCGCTCCCGGCAGCCGGCTGGTGCGGCTCGACGCCGGTCGTCCCGAGCCGGTGCCGAAGAGCCGCCTGGTGACCGACCTCCCGCTCTTCACCCGCGCGCTCCTCGAGCACGTCGCCTCGGAGCGCCGCGCCTACCGGCTGGTGCACTCGCACTACTGGCTGAGCGGATGGGTGGCCCGCCGCGCCGCCCAGCAGTGGGGGGTGCCGTGGGTGCACTCCTTCCACACCCTGGCGCGGATGAAGGCCGCCGCGGGCATGCCCGACGAGCCCTCGCGGGGCGAGGCCGAGCAGGTGATCGCCCGGGCCGCCGACCGGCTGGTGGCGATGAGCCCGGCCGAGGAGAGCGCCCTGGTCGAGCTCTACGGGGTCGATCCCGACAGCGTGTGCGTGGTGCCCCCGGGGGTGGACATGGAGCGGTACCAGCCCCGCCCCAGCGGCAGGACCCGCGCCCGCCTCGACCTGCTCGACCGCCGGGTGGTGGTGTACGCCGGACGCCTGGAACGGCTGAAAGGCGCCGACCTGTTCGTCGAGGCGGTGGCCGACCTGCTCCGAAGGCCCGGCGTCGAGGATGTGGTGGCGCTGGTGTGCGGTGACGACAGCGGCGACGGACGCACCCAGGCGCGCGACGCCGGCGGCGAGCGCGCCCGCCT
>JAXDLS010000123.1:0-2509 GCA_034666485.1 Chloroflexota bacterium | reverse complement strand
CGGCTGTACTGCTGCAGCAGCCGCAGGTTGAGGGGGCTGAGCAGGACGCGGGCCTGGCTGGGGAAGATGAAGACGAGGTGGGACTCGTCGCCCGCGGCGCGGATGCGCTCGACGAGCTCGGTGATCTCCTCCTCCGGGTCGACGTACACCATCTTTGCCATGGATCAGACCTTCATCGCGCGCATGATGCGCCGCATGACGCCGCCGAGCGGCTGGTCCTCCTCGTCATCGAGCTGGATGGCATGGTAGGCGAGCCCCATCGGCGTGATGTCCTGGGTGCCGGTGAGCAGGCCGGTGCTGTCGTAGACGCCGCTGACCGCATCGGGGCGGAGCACCTCGATGGTGGGCGGCTTGGGGAAGGGCAGGTGCTCGGTCCAGTCGAGCGCCCTGAGCTGGTCGGCCACCTCGGGAAGCGCCGCACCGCCACCGGCGAGGTAGATCGCCGGCGGAAGGGCCTCGCCCTGGGCCATCTCCTCCAGCGCCAGCGCGACGCCCTGGGCGAGCACCTCGGCGTTGGGGTTGACGGCGTCGTGGGCGAGCCTGCGCTGGTCGGCGGTGAGCGTGCCGGCGCCGTGGGCGAGCTTGAACTGCTCGGCCTGCTCCAGCGACATGCCCAGCTCGCCAGCGACCCGGCGGGTGAAGGCGCGGCCGCCGAGCGCGAACATGCGGGTGCCCTCGATGCCACCGTTGCGCACCAGGGCGACGTCGGTGGTGCCGCCACCGACGTCCACGAAGATGCCGCCGAGCTCGTACACCTCGTCGTTGGCGCAGCCGCGCGCCATCGCGTAGGGCTCGGCGACGGTGGCCACCAGCTCGAGGTCGAGCTCCTGGGCGATGGTCTGCAGGGCGCCGATGTGGGTGAGCGGCGCGAACGTGTTGAAGATCGTGATGTCGAGCGCGCGCCCCTGGAAGTTGAGCGGATTGCTCACCGGGTAGCCGTCGACGCGGATGCTGGTGATGGCGCTGTGCACCAGCTTGACGTTGACCTCGGGCACGCCCATCTCCTGCGACATCTGGCGCACCGCCTCACGAAGCGCGCGGCGCTGCACCATCTGCAGGCTCTGGGCCACCTCGGCCTGGGTGATGCGCGTCTGCGACTGTGCCCGGGGCACGCTCACCGAGGTGCTGAAGCCCTTGATCTGCTCGCCGGCGATGCCGATCACCGCCTGGCCGGGCACCAGCTGGCACATGTCCTCGGCCTCGGTCAGGGCGCGGTCGACGTTGTCGATCACCGCCTGGATGTCGGAGACCGCACCCGCCTGCATGTCGGTGAGCGACTGGCGCACCTTGCCGACGCCGATGACGATGCCGCGGTCGTTCTCGCGCTTCACCACCAGCGCCTTCACGACCTCGGTGCCGATGTCGATGGCGGTGTAGTGGCTGTGGAACTCCTCGCGCCGCCGCAGCAGCGAGAACTTGCGCTTGGTCACGAGGCGCCCGCTCCGGCGGCGGCGATCGCCTCGCGCACCGCCGCCACCGCGTCGCCGCGCCGGGCAGGGTCGCCGACCCCGCCGCTGCCGAAGTCGTGGCGACCACCACCCTTCGCGCCGGTCGCCGCCGATGCCGCCCGCACCAGGTCGCCGGCCCGGAGGCCGCGCCCGCGGGGGGTCTCGCCCACCTTGACCGCGAGCGTGGTCTCCCCCACCACCACGGCGATGCCGTCGCCGCCGAGGCGGTCGGCGTAGAGGCCGTCGACCGCGGCCTTGACCTCCTCGGCCCCGGCCCCGCCGTCGAGGAGGAGGTGGAGCAGCCGGATCCCGGCCACGTCCTCGACCACGGCGCTCCCCGCGCCGCCCCCGCTCAGCGCCCGGCGCTTCGCCTCCTCGAGCTCGCGCTGCAGCCGGCGCACGGTCGCCTGCAGGGCCGCGACCCGCTCGGGCACCTCGTCGGGCGGCACCCTCAGCGCGGTCGCGGCCTCGCGGAGCACGGTGGCGTCGCGCTCCCAGCGCTGCTCGGCGGCCTCGCCGGCGACCAGGTCGATGCGCCGCAGCCCCTGGCCGACGCTCGACTCGGAGAGCAGGATGGCGGCCCCCAGGTCGCCGCTGCGGCTGACGTGGGTGCCGCCGCAGAGCTCGCGCGACCAGCCGCCGAAGTCGACCACGCGCACCGCCTCGCCGTACTTCTCCTTCTCGTCGAAGAGCATCACGGCGCCCGAGGCCCGGGCCCGGGCGATCGGCATCACCTCGGCGCTGCGCTCGAGGTTGCGGCGGATCGCGTCGTTGACGGTGCGCTCGACCCCGACGAGCTCGGCGGCGGTGAGCGCCCGGGGGAAGTTGAAGTCGAAGGTGGTGTGGTCGGGGCCCACCCAGGAGCCGCGCTGCACCACCTCGTCGCCGAGCACCAGCCTCAGCGCCCGGTGGAGCAGGTGGGTCGAGCTGTGGTGGCGGGCGGTCCGCTCCCGCCGCTCGCGGTCGACGCCGGCGCGCACCCGCGCCCCGACCGTGACCCATTCGGGCACCGAGGCGAGCGTCAGCGCCCGGGCGTCGCTGCCGGGGATGAGCTGGCAGTC
>JAXDLS010000122.1:0-2896 GCA_034666485.1 Chloroflexota bacterium | reverse complement strand
AGGCCGGTGGCTCGGGGGGTGTGAGGTCTCATGCCGATGAGACGCGGGCGGGGCCCGCCGGGTTCCATCGCCGTCAGGGCAGGGCGTCGAGCAGGGCGGTGAACTCCTCGGGAGGGTGGAGCTCGGCCCGGTCGGTGTGCCGCACCACCGGCAGGTCGACGAATCCGCCGTCGCGCCACCACAGCAGCCCCGGCGAGATCGCCCCGGGACCGCGCTGGTGGAAGTCGGCGGCGAAGGGGATCAGCGCCCCCACGGCGCCGAGCGCGCCGGACGCGGTGCGCAGCAGGTGGACGCCGACCAGGTGCCGGTTGGGGATGGCCAGCAGCGCTCCCGCGGGGGGCAGGTCGCGCATCAGGGTGGGCAGGTGGAGCACGTGCGACGCGGTGTAGAACGACTCGCCGTGGAGCACGGTGAAGCCGGCGGCGTCGGGGTCGCCGACCTGCTCGCGCTCCGGCGCCGGCTCGCCCCAGGTGCCCTCCGCCGCCGCCGAGAAGGCCTCGTCCTCCGAGACCCCCCAACCCTGCAGGGTCTCGGACGACACCGACTGGATCGCCCGGGGATAGTCGAGCACCAGCACCACCGCGACCGACTCGGTGAGCGGCCGTCGCAGCGCCTCCCCGAGGTTGGTGTCGGACCCGTAGAGGCGGACGCGGAGCATCCCCCTGGCGGTGGCGAAGTCCGGGGGCAGGGGCAGCTCCCGCAGCGGCATCGAGTCGAAATGGGCGCGCACCAGCCCGGGCCACTCGCCGGAGGGGTGCTGCGCGCAGACCTGTGCCAGGTTGTCGAGGCCCAGGACCAGCGGGCCCGAGGCACGGTCGATCACCACCACGGCGCCCTCCATGCGCGGCACGTGGCCCCGGCCGCGCAGGTCGCCGGTCACACAGCGGAGCAGCAGCCGCTGCTGATCGGTCTCGAGGATGCGCTGCCAGTAGCCGGGCTCGGCAGCCGGCCGCAGCTCAACCTCGGGCTCCGGCTCGGGCTCCGGGAGCGGCTCGCGGCGGCGGCGGAAGAGGGGCATGGTCTCCCAGTATGAGAGCTGGACCTCGCGGCTCAGTCTCCGATCGGCCCGCCGCGCCACGCCGGCAGGGATCGATGGCCCGCGGCGACGTCGAAGGCGGCGCGAGCCAGGAGGCGGGTCGAGTCGAGCGTGGGGAGAGGAGAGGCGTCGGGCGTCACCAGGAGCGGGATCTCGGTGCACACGAGAGCGACCGCGTCGCAGCCCCGTGCCGCCAGCCGCTCGATGACGCGAACGTACTCCCGGCGCGAGCCGGCGGTGAGCACGCCGTTCAGCAGCTCGTCGAAGATGATCGCGTGGACGATCCGGCGGTCGCCCGCCTCCGGCACCTCGGCGGCGATCCCGCGGCCTGCGAACGCCCGGGAATAGACGGGACCGTCCATCAGGTACCCGGTGCCGAGCACGCCGACGCGGGTGCGTCCGTCCCGGGCGGCGCGGTCGGCGACCACCTCGGCGATGTGCAGGCCCGGAAGCGCGAGGTCCTCCCCCGGTTGCTCGAGAGCCATGTGGGCGGTGTTGTCCGGGCAGACGAAGAAGTCCGCGCCCGCACGGGCGAGCCGCCGCACACTCACCGACAGCGTGGCTCGGATGGAGGGATGGTCCCCCTCGTCCCACGCGGCCATGCTGCGCGCCAGGGCGATGCAGTCCAGGGTCACGTCGGGGTGGTCATGGGGGCCCAGCTCGCGGAACCCCTCCTGGCAGAAGGTGCGCAGGCAGAGCGCGGCCCCCTCCGTGCTGTGCCCGAGGATGCCGAGGTGCCTCATCGACCTCGCACCTCCGCCCGGCTATCGCGGAGCGGTGTCGGGGTCGGGAGGGAAGAACGCCACGCCGATGTGCGGGTCGATCCCCGGGGTCGAGTGGTGTGGGTCCACGACCGCGACGCTGGGAGCCCCGGCATCTCGATCCAGCCACACGTGGAGGGTCCAGAGACGTGGATGCGGAACGCCGGGCGGGTCCGGGGCGAAGGGCTCGTTGCCGGGATCCTGACCGTGGACCCGCTCCGCGGGCGGGACCGGCACCATGTCCCACGTCCGGAAATCGTGGATGCCACGCTCGTGCACCCACCAGTCGGATCGCGTGAAACAGGCCCCCGCCGTGGTGGGATGGCGGTCGTGGTCGTAGGGCGCGGCGTAGGCCCAGGCGGCGAGCTCGTACGGGAAGTCGGGGCCATACGGATCGGTGACATCCGCGGCGGCGGGGCTGGGCCGGTACATCAGCAGGAACGGCGGACCGCCGGGCGGCGTGGACGGGATGGCCCGGGAGGGCAGGCCCGGCACGAGCATCCCCGCTCCGTCGGCACGGCCGATCGCCACCCCCATCCCCCGCACGCTCACCCACTGATGGGGGAGGACGCTCCAGCCGCGCTGTGCGAGCGCAACCACGTCCTTCGGGCCTCGCAGGGTGGAGAGGGAGCCGACCCGCTCCAGCACCTGGCGCTGATCCTCCGCCAGCGCCGCGCGGCGCTCGGGCGCCGTGCAGGCACCGGCCTGGACGGACGCCCGGCCGGTGGATGGCAGCGCGGTGAGGAGCGGGATCATCAGCAGGCCGGCGACCATGAAGATCCGACCGAGAGCCGTGTGCTTCACCATGGCGCCAGGATAGCCAGCATGGATCGACCGCATCGCCGTGCGAGGGCACATCCGCGATGTGCATTTCGACCGGTCGCCGGACCGGCAACCGCCGCGTCGCGTAGGCTGCTCGCCGTGGACCAGCGACTGACCCTGGTCACCCTGGGGGTGCGCGACCTCGAACGCTCGAGGGCCTTCTACGAGGCGCTGGGATGGTCCAGCGCGTGCGAGCCGGGCTCCGACGTCGTCTTCTTCCAGTCGGGCGGGATGGTGCTCGCGCTCTGGAGCCGCGAGCGGCTCGCCGAGGACAGCG
>JAXDLS010000121.1:0-3526 GCA_034666485.1 Chloroflexota bacterium | reverse complement strand
GCGGCCATCACCAAGGTGCTCGCGCAGGCCGGCGGCGCCACATTCCGCTCCTTCGACTCCATCGACAACGCCCCCGAGGAGAAGGCGCGTGGCATCACCATCGCCACAGCGCACGTCGAGTACGAGACCGAGAACCGTCACTACGCGCACGTCGACTGCCCGGGCCACGCCGACTACATCAAGAACATGATCACCGGCGCGGCGCAGATGGACGGCGCCATCCTGGTGGTGGCGGCGACCGACGGCCCCATGCCCCAGACCCGCGAGCACATCCTGCTGGCCAACCAGGTGGGTGTGAAGCACATCGTGGTGGCCCTCAACAAGGTCGACGCCGTCGACGACGAGGAGCTGCTCGAGCTGGTCGAGCTCGAGGTCCGCGAGCTGCTCAGCAAATACGACTTCCCCGGCGACGACGCCCCCGTGGTGCGCGTCTCCGCGCTGAAGGCGCTCGAGGGCGACAAGGCCGCCGAGGGCGGCATCCTCGAGCTGATGGCCGCGGTCGACTCCTACATCCCGATTCCCGAGCGTCCCGTCGACAAGCCGTTCATGATGCCCATCGAGGACGTGTTCTCCATCGAGGGTCGCGGCACCGTGGTGACCGGGCGCATCGAGCGCGGCATCGTCAAGGTGAACGAGCCGGTGGAGATCGTCGGCATCAAGGACACCACCAAGACCGTGGTCACCGGCGTCGAGATGTTCAAGAAGCTGCTCGACGCGGGCGAGGCCGGCATGAACGTCGGCTGCCTGATCCGCGGCGTCAAGCGCGAGGAGGTGGAGCGCGGCCAGGTGCTCGCCAAGCCGGGCACCATCACCCCGCACACCGACTTCAAGGCGCAGGTGTACGTGCTCTCCAAGGAGGAGGGCGGCCGGCACACCCCCTTCTTCAAGGGGTATCGTCCGCAGTTCTACATCCGCACCACCGACGTCACCGGGACCATCGACCTGCCCGAGGGCACGGAGATGGTGATGCCCGGCGACAACATCGAGATGACCATCCAGCTCATCACCCCGATCGCGGTCGAGGAGGGGATGCGCTTCGCCATCCGCGAGGGTGGGCGCACGGTGGGTGCCGGTTCGGTCACCACCGTCACCCAGACCGCCCCCGTGGCCGGCAAGAAGAAGTAGCAGGAACAGGGAAGAAGAGGCAGGAACCGGCTCCGTCATGGCGCAGAAAATTCGCATCAGGCTCAAGGCCTACGATCACAAGGTCCTGGACCAGGCCGCGTCGAAGATCGTCGACACGGCGGTGCGTACTGGGACGCGCGTGGCGGGGCCGGTGCCCCTGCCCACCAGCATCGCAAAGTACTGCGTGATCCGCTCGCCCTTCATCGACAAGGATTCGCGCGAGCAGTTCGAGATCCGCACGCACAAGCGCATCGTCGACATCCTCGATCCCAACCCCAAGGTGGTGGACGCGCTGATGCGCCTCAACCTCCCCAGCGGCGTGAACATCGAGATCAAGCTCTCCCAGGAGAGCACCGCCGCGGGGGCGCGGCGATGAGCAGGGGCATCCTCGCCCGCAAGGTGGGCATGACCCAGCTCTTCACCGAGCGCGGGACCGTGGTCCCGGTCACCGTGCTCGAGGCCGGCCCCTGCCGGGTGGTGCAGCGCAAGACCACCGCGGTCGACGGCTACGAGGCCCTGCAGATCGGATTCGGGGAGCGCTCTCCGAAGCGCACCCCCAAGCCGTTGATCGGCCACCTCAAGCGTGCCGGCCTGCGGCCGATGCGCACCCTGGTGGAGCTGCGCGACGCCGGCGAGGCGGGCATCGGCTCGGAGATCACCGCCGAGATCTTCACCGCGGGCGATCGCGTGGACGTCACCGGGATGAGCAAGGGCAAGGGGTTCGCCGGCCAGCACAAGCGTCACAACTTCAGCCGCGGCCCGGTGAGCCACGGTTCCCACAACATCCGCCAGCCGGGCTCGATCGGCTCGGTCGATGCCGCCCGCACCCTGCGCGGGCTGAAGATGGCCGGCCATCTGGGAGCGAGCCGGAGCACGGTCAAGGGCCTCGAGGTGGTGCGCGTCGACGCCGCACGCAACCTGCTCATGCTCAAGGGCGCGGTGCCGGGCAGCCGCAACGGCGTGGTGCTCATCCGCGACGCCGACCGGCAGGCGACGCTCTGATGGCCAGCGCCCCCGTCGTCGACCAGAGCGGCCTCCGCATGGGCAACCTGGAGCTGAGCGCGGAGATCTTCGACTGCCGCATCAACGAGCCGGTGATGCACCAGGCGCTGCTGCGCCAGCTCGCCAACGCCCGCCAGGGCACCCATGACACCAAGAACCGAAGGGAGGTCCGTGGCGGTGGGCGCAAGCCCTACCGCCAGAAGGGCACCGGCCGCGCCCGCCAGGGCTCGATCCGCGCACCCCACTACAAGGGCGGTGGCGTGGTCTTCGGCCCCACCCCGCGCTCCCACAGCCAGGACATGCCCCGCAAGCAGCGGCGGCTGGCCCTGCGCAGCGCGCTCAGCGTCAAGGCGCAGGCGGGCGAGATGCTGGTGCTCGACGGCTTCGCCCTCGAGGCGCCCAGGACCCGGGCGGTGGCCGACATGCTCCGCGCCATCGGCGTGGACGGAGGCCCCGGCTCGGCGGCGGTCGCCAAGGTGCTGCTGGTGCTCGGCTCCCACAACGAGATGCTGGAGCGCAGCGCCCGGAACCTGCCGGAGGTGCGCGTGCTGCTCGCCGCCAATCTCAACATCCGCGATCTGCTCACCGGCGACACCGTGGTGATGACCCGGGATGCCGTCGAGCATCTCACGGAGGTGCTGTCGTGAGCCGCAGCCCCGACCAGCTGCTGACCCGCCCGGTGGTCAGCGAGAAGTCCTACGCGGGCATGGCGGAGGGACGCTACGTCTTCCGCTGCCGGACGGACGCCAACAAGATCGAGATCAAGAAGGCGGTCGAGGAGGCCTTCGCCTCCCAGAAGATCACCGTGGTCTCGGTCAACACCCTGAACGTCCGCGGCAAGGTGCGGCAGCGCTCGCGCGGCCGCAAGCGCATCGTGGGACACAGTCCCGACTGGAAGAAGGCAATCGTGACGCTGGCCCCGGGCCAGCGGATCGAGGGCCTCTTCGAGGGCGTCTGATGCCGATCCGCAAGTACAAGCCGACCAGCCCCGGGCGACGGTTCATGTCGGGGAGCACCTTCGAGGAGGTCACCCGCGACCACCCCGAGAAGTCGCTGGTCGAGCATCTCAAGACGTTCAGCGGCCGCAACGCCACCGGCAAGATCACGGTGCGCCACCGCGGCGGCGGCCACAAGAAGCTGTACCGGATCATCGACTTCAAGCGGAACAAGGTCGACGTGCCGGGCAGGGTCGCGGAGATCGAGTACGACCCCAACCGCAGCGCCCGGATCGCCCTCATCCACTACGCCGACGGCGAGAAGCGCTACATCCTGTGGCCGGTGGGGCTGAAGGTGGGCGACACCGTGATGGCCGGCCCGAAGGCGGAGATCAAGCCGGGCAACTCGCTACCGCTGAGCAGCATCCCGCTGGGCACGACCATCCACAACATCGAGCTCACCC
>JAXDLS010000120.1:0-2935 GCA_034666485.1 Chloroflexota bacterium | reverse complement strand
CCGGGATGCCGACGACGAGCACCCGCGACCGGGCGCGGCGCAGGGTGGTGACGAGGTCGGTGAGGTCCGAGGTGAAGCGGGCGAGCGGGACGCCGGCACGGATGTCGTTGACGCCGAAGAAGACCGTGGACACGCTCGGCTGGATGGCCAGCGCGTTGGTCAGCTCGACCTGGTAGGCGTCGGCGAGGGTGGCGCCGGGGATGGCCACGTCCGCGAAGTCCCCGGCGGCGAGCCGCAGCTGGGCGCGCAGCCGGTACGCGTACCCGTCGGAGATCGGGCTGGCTCCCACCCCGTACGTCTCGGAGGCGCCGAGGGCCGCGTAGGCGAGGCGGGGGCTGCCCGGAGTGGCCGGAGCCGAGGGCGCGGGCGGACCCGGCTCCGCCGTGCTCCCGGCGGCAGGGCCGGAGGCGCATGCGGCCAGGACGGCGGCGCATGCCAGGGCCGCGCCGACCCGGCGGCCGGCGCCGGGAAGGTCATGGTTCAGGGGTGCGACGGCGCCGGGGGTGCGCCCTCGAGCTCGAAGGCGACGTCGTCCACGTAGCACCAGTACCACTCCTCGCCGGGCTCGTAGGAGCGGATCAGCGGATGCGCGACGGCGCGGAAATGGCCGGTGGCATGCCTCCCGGGGGAGTTGTCGCAACACCCCACATGTCCGCATTCCTGACAGACACGCAGGTGGACCCAGTCACGCCTCCCCAGGGCGAGGCAGTCCTCGCAGCCGGGGGAGGAGGGGGTGACGTCCATGATCTCGTCGAGGTGGGTGCAGGTCGCCATGGCGGGAATCAGTGTAGTGCGCGAACTGAATCCGGTGACGCGATCCCGCCGGCGCTACAGTGCGGATGCAGCCAGCCTGATCCGGAGTGCATGTGCCATGGGAACCCTTCTCCGGCCCGTCCTGCTCGCCTCCGTCCTGGTGGCGACCGCCCTGGGCTGGTCCGGCGGGGCCGCGACCGCCGCGGCGGCGCCGTCCTGGGCGCCGGCGGGCGCCGCCGCCATCCACCCCGGCGTGCAGCTCTTCACCAAGGGCGCGCAGTGCACCGCCAACTTCATCTACGTCGACGGCACCGACACCTACATCGGCCAGGCGGCTCACTGCTCCGTCACCGGCGGCAGCAGCGAGACCGACGGCTGCACGGCGGCGTCGCTGCCCCTGGGCACCGCGGTCGCGGTCACCGGCGCGAAGCACCCGGGCACGCTGGTCTACAACTCCTGGCTCACCATGCAGGGGCTTCACGAGAAGGACGCCGACACCTGCCAGTACAACGACCTCGCCCTGGTGCGGCTGGACCCCGCGGACGCCGGCTCGGTGAACCCGTCGGTGCCGGTGTGGGGCGGCCCCACCGGCCTGCGCACGGCGGGCACCGCCCCGGGGGACCCGGTGTACTCCTACGGCAACTCGCAGCTGGGCCTCGGCACCGGCGCCATCAGCCGCAAGCAGGGGACCAGCGCGGGCGACCAGGGCGGGGGGTGGAGCCACACCGTCAGCACCCAGCCGCCGGGGGTGCCGGGCGACTCCGGCAGCGGCTTCCTCGACGGCCAGGGGAACGCCCTGGGCATCCTGAGCACCCTCGACCTCGCTCCCGGCCCCGGCACCAACGGTGTCGGCGATCTCGCCCACGAGCTCGCCTACATGCGCCTGCACTCCGCCTTCACCGCGGTGCGGCTGGTCCCGGGAACGGAGGCCTTCGCCCGCTCGGGCCGCTGACGGAGCTGGGCGAGCCGGTGAGGTGGTCGTCGGCGTCACCGTCGCCGTCGCACTGCAGCGCCGGATTGGAGTTGGGACGCGCCAGCCCCGCCGCCGCCGTCGAGATACCGCCGGCTTCGGCCTGAACGGTGATCGCGCCCGCGATTGCGAGGCGACCGTCGCCAGGATCCTGACGAACGTGGACGATCGCGTCATCGTATGACCCCTCCCTTCCTGGTCCATGCCGACGCAACCCCGCCCTGCGCGCTCCCCTCGGGGTACCAGGGGCTGGCTGAACCCTCGCTGACGCGAGACGGCCGTCAGGCGGCGGAGGCGGCGGCGACCGGGACGGTCAGCTCAGGGAGTAGACCATCCGTCCGTCGTCGCCGGGACGCATGACCGCACCCGCACCCTTGTCGATGTGACGAATCGCGCGTCCGGACACCGGGGTCCCCGCCTGGCTGATCTGCGCGGCGATCTCACCGGCGGTGGCGGTCCCCAGCTTTCCGATGACGGCGCGCACCACGTCGGCGGTCACCGATGCCGGCGTCGCCCGGCCGTTGCCGGCGGCGCGTGCAGCCCGGCCGCCGGCCCCGTTCCTCGCTGCCGCCGCGCGCCCGCGCCCCCGCACCCCCGCGGCGCGAGCGGGTGCCGGCGTGGACGGCGCGGTGCCCCGTCCCCGTCGCCGCCGGGCGGGTTCCGCCTGGTCCACGAGCGCTCGCGCATCGCGGAAGAGGTCGATCCCCTCCGCGAGCTCGGCCCGCAGCTGGGCGTTCTCCTCCTGCGCCTCGGCGAGCGCCTCGCGCAGGGACACGATCTCGTCGACCAGTCCCCCGAACCGGGACAGGAAGTCGTCGGCGGCGGTGCGCATTGCCTCGACGTTCACCGCCCGCCGGCGGCGGGTCGGCTGCGCCGGCGCCGCGGTCTGCTGACGGACTCTGGACATCGGAGGCCTCCCAAGACACGAACTGCATGACCGTTTTGGTGGTTTTCACGCAGACTCATCGGACACTGCGCCGCAGTCCCGCGCATTATGCACGCATCTGCGTCCGCGAATGCAGTCCGGTGCGCGGCGACGTCAACTCAGCGCTGGCGCGCGGCCCGGCAGAGGTCGGGCAGCTCGCCCATCATCCAGTCCGCCTCCGCGGCGTCCCGGTCGCGGAGCACCGCGTGCACGTTCCGGCCAGCCGTGTCCAGGTGCAGGGTCGCCAGTCGCAGGTGGCGCTGCGCCGGCCCCTGGACGCAGCGGAT
>JAXDLS010000119.1:0-3542 GCA_034666485.1 Chloroflexota bacterium | reverse complement strand
GGCGCCTCCAGGCGGCGCTCGCCGGGATCGGGGTGAACCCGCCGCCGCGGCCGCTGCGGAGGTGGGGGCGCTGAGCCGCCTGGTGATCGACGGGCGGGCGCTCCAGGACCGGTCCTCGGTGCGCGGCATCGGCACCTACGTGCGCGGGCTCTGCGAGGGGCTGGTCGGGCTGGGGGTGCGCCCCGGCCTGCTGCTCCGCTCCGGCGCCCCCCCGCCCCCGGAGATGGAGCGCTGGGGGCTCTCCGCGGCGGCGGCCATCCCGGTGCTGAAGCGGCGGCTCCAGCCGGTCGCCGACCACCTGCTGGTGATGCGCGCGCTGCGCCGGCTGCGCCCCAGCCTGTACCACGCCGTGGAGTGGGCCCAGCCGCTGCGCTCGCCGGCACCGGTGGTGGTCACCGTCCACGACCTCATCCCCTTCCTCTACCCCCGGCTCTACCCGTGGATGCGGCGCGAGCGGCTGGCCGCGCTCCGCCTGCTCCGCCACGCCGACGCGGTGGTGGCGGTGAGCCGCTGCACCGCCGACGACACCATCCGGCTGGCCGGTGTCGACCCCGGCCGGATCACCGTGGTGCCCCACGGCGTCGCCGCCGGCTTCGCCCCCGCGTCCGCCGCCGAGGTCGAGGCGGTGCGCGGCCGGCTGGGGCTGGAGGGGCCGTATCTCCTCTCCGTCGGCACCTTCGACCCCCGCAAGCGGGTGGACCTGCTGATGGAGGCGGCGGCACGGCTGGAGGGGCTCACCCTGGTGATCGCCGGCGACCAGGGCGCGTATGCCGGCGCCGTCGCCGCGGCCGCCGCGCGGGCCGGCGTCGCCGCCCGCACGACGGTCACCGGCCACGTGCCGCTCGGTGAGCTGGTGGCGCTGTACAGCGGAGCCGCCTGCCTGCTCTTCACCTCGGGGTACGAGGGCTTCGGGCTGCCCCTGCTCGAGGCGATGGCCTGCGGCACCCCGGCGGTGGCCTTCCGCAACTCCGCTCTCGGCGAGGTGGGCGGGGCGGCCGCGCTGCTCGTGGACGACGGCGACACCGCGGCGCTGGCGGCGGCCGCGCAGCGGCTGCTCGAGGGCGGGGACGAGCGCGCGGAGCGGGTGGCGGCGGGCCGGGAGTGGGCCGCCGGGTTCACCTGGGACGCAACCGCCCAGGGCACCCTCGAGGTGTACCGCAGCCTGCATGGAGTGTGACGGACCCATGCCACAGCTTGTGAGCGCAGCGGTGGACGGCTACCATGCACGGCGCCACGCACCCCCACCCGGTCTTCGTGGTCATCTCTGGGTCTCCGCATGAAGCATTCCGTCGCCGCACCGCCGACCCGACTGCGCAGGACCGCCGCCGTGGCCGCGCTCACCGCCGTGCTCACCGCCGCCGTGCTCGGGCTGGTGCGCGCCGCGGGGCAGAGCGCACCGGCGACACCGGCGACAGCGGCGGGGCACGATCCCCGAGTGGGCGTGCACGCGCTCCAGGAGCGGCAGTTCGGCGCCGCAGCGGCGGCCGCGCCGGCCACCGTGCGGATGACGCCGATGCAGACCACAACTCCGGCGTCCGGCAGCGTGACCCCGGCCGTGGTCGGCGGCCCGGCGCGCGAGGTGCTCGGCTTCGCGCCGTACTGGGACATGGTGAACTGGAGGAAGTGGCAGCTCTCCCGCCTCTCCACCATCGCCTACTTCGGGGTCACCCTCGACGGCAACGGCAATCCCGTCCACGACGAGGGCTGGACGGCGTGGCAGGGCCAGCAGCTCACCGACATGGTGAGCGCGGCGCACGCCGCCGGGGTGCGCGTGCTGGTGACGGTGAAGTGCTTCGACCAGGCCTCCATCGCCTCCATCGTCAGCGTCCCCACCCACGCCCGGACGGCGGTCGCCACCGCCCTCGCCCTCGCCCGGCAGCGCGGCCTGGACGGCGTCGACATCGACTTCGAGGGCGCCGCCTCGCCCACCTACCCGACCATCGCCCAGGACCTCACCGGCTTCATGGGCGCGCTCACCGCCCAGACGCACGCCGCCATCCCCGGCAGCGAGGTGGTCGTCGACACCTACTCGGGCTCGGCGAGCTGGGACGGCGGGCTCTTCAACATCGCCGCGCTGGCACCCAACGTCGACGCCCTCTTCGTGATGGCGTACGACATGAGCTTCGACAACACCCCCCAGCATGCCTCCGCCGACGCGCCGCTGAACGGCTGGACCTACAACGACACCACCCTGGTGGGGCAGTACCTGAGCAAGGCACCGGCGTCGAAGATCATCCTCGGCGTGCCCTACTACGGCCACAAGTGGGACGTCAGCGCACCCATCGCCAACGCCCCCGCCAGCGGCTCGGCGCAGGCCGACACCTACTCCGCCACCTTCGACGACTTCGCCTGCGCCCAGCAGCTCACCCGGCAGTGGGACGCCACCGCGGCCAGCCCCTGGGCGACCTGGCACTCGCCGGCCTCGGGCGATCCCTGCGGCGCCAACCGCAACACCTGGCGGGAGATGTACTACGAGGACGTCACCTCGATCGGCGCCAAGTACGACCTCGCCAACCGCTCGAACCTGCGCGGCACGGGGATCTGGGCGCTCGGCTACGACGACGGCCACACCGAGCTCTGGGACCTGATCGGCAGCCATCTCAACGTCTCCCACGCGCCGGTGGCCCATGTCACCGCGCCGGCGGGGCCGGCGGCCACCACCGACGTCCCGGTCACCTGGGGGGTCGACGCCGGCAGCGTTCCGGCCAGCTCGTACCGGATCTGGGTGAGCCAGGACGGCGGCGCCTGGACCGCGTGGCTCACCACCTCCAGCACCTCCGCGGCCCTCCACGGCTTCGCCGGGCACTCCTACGGCTTCTACGCGGAGGCCTTCGGTGCCGGCGGCCGCGGGTCCGGCGCGCCCAACGGCTCCACCCCGCCGCAGGCGGTGACCCCGGTCGCCGCCACCGCCACCAGCGCCCGGCCCTTCACCGGCCTCTACGCCGTCGACGCCTATGGCAACCTGCTCTCGGGCTCCTCGCCCCCGCTGCCGGCGAGCGCCACCTGGCCGGGCTGGAGGATCGTCCGCGGCGCCGCCATGGCCCCCCGCGCGCAGGGCGGCTACGTGCTCGACGGCTTCGGCGGCCTCCATCCCTTCGGCTCCGCTCCCATCCTGGCCACCAGCGGCTACTGGCCCGGATGGGACATAGCCCGCGGGCTCGCCATCGCCCCCGGCGGCCTGGGCGGCTACACCGTCGACGGCTGGGGCGGCGTGCACCCCGTCGGCGGCGCGCCGCCGGTGCACGCCACCTCGTACTGGCCGCGCTGGGACATCGCCCGCGGCATCGCCCTCAACGCCTGCGACCCCGGTGGCCAGAGCGGCTGGGTGCTCGACGGCTGGGGCGGCGTGCATCCCTTCGGCGGCGCCGCGCCGCTCCACGCCAGCTCCTACTGGCCGGGCTGGGACATCGCCCGCGCGATCGTCGGCGTCTGCACCGGTGGCCAGCAGGGCGGCTACGTGCTCGACGGCTGGGGCGGGGTGCACCCCTTCGGGACGGCGCCGCCGCTGGCGACCACCACCTCCTGGCGGGGCTGGGACATCG
>JAXDLS010000118.1:0-4619 GCA_034666485.1 Chloroflexota bacterium | reverse complement strand
GGCGGATGGAGACCAGCTCGTGGTGGATGCCGTCCAGCGCCTGGCGCACCGCCTGCTCGCGGGCGAGCGTGGCCGCCTCCCGCTCGTCCAGCCGCGCGCTCAGGGCCCGCAGCTGCTCCTGGAGGGCGGCGGCGTCCGGGCTCGCGGCATCGCCGCCGCGGGTGGGCAGCCGCGCCCCGCGCACCCTGCCGGCGACCCGGCGGGCCGCGGGGAGCAGCCGCGCGCCGACGAAGCCGGGGGCCACGGTCAGGCGGTCCCGGCGCGGCCGGCGATCCGCTCCCACCGCCGTCGCAGCCAGCGCACCCCGCCGCCGGCGACGGCGGGGACGCCGCCGCCGGCGAGCTCCTCGGCCGCCCGGTGGAGCAGCTGCCGGACGCCCCGCGAGGGCGGCGCGACGGCCGCGGGGGCGGGCCCCGCCGCCCCCTCCGGGGCCCGGGGACCGCGCCGGTCGGGCGCGTGGGTGGGCTCGGCGCAGAGGGCCAGCAGCGGCGCCGCGGCGCGCGACCAGGTGAGGCTGCGGGCGTGCTCGGCGACCCGCCTCGAGACCTGGGCACGGTGGTCCGCTCCCGCGAGGGTGCGCAGCCCCGCCGCCACCGCGGCGGGGTCGTCGGGCGGCACCGTGACCCCGAGCCCGAGCGCCTCCACGTCGTCGGCGAGGGCGTCGCCGGCGGTGCAGAGGATGGGCAGGCCCGCCCACAGGTAGTCGAGCATCCTGGTGCGGAAGGCCAGCCGCGCCTCGACGTGGAGGCGGTGGGTGCTCACCCCGACGTCGGCCTCGAGCAGCCAGTCGGCGCGCTCCTCGTAGGGCACCCAGGTCTCGTTGAAGAAGACGTGGCGGCCGGTGAGACCCAGCTCGCCGGCGAGCCGGCGGGCCGACTCGACGATGGCCATCACCCCCACCGAGGGGTTGGGATGGCGGGCCGCATGGAACACCAGGCGCAGGCCCGGCACCTCCTCCACGGCGAGGGCGACGCCGCGCAGCAGGGTGAGCGGGTCGAACCAGTTGTAGAGCCCGCCTCCCCAGAGCACCACCAGGTCTCCGGCCTCGATGCCGGGGATGACCCCGCGCATGACCCGGGCGCGGTGGACCGGCGGCTCCTCGGGGACGCCGAAGGGCACCAGGTCGATGAGCGAGCGCAGCGTGGGATCGGCGTCGTAGGTGTCCGTGTTGACCCGGCCCAGCGCGGTGAGCGCGCCCAGCCAGTAGTCGCGCTGGCGCTCGCTGGCGCAGAGGAAGAAGTCGCCGTCGCGCAGCTGCTCGACCAGCACCTCGATCTGGTTGTCGTGGACCTGCCGCCGCTGCGCGTCGGGCGCGTCGCGCATCGACACCAGGGTCTCGAGGGGGAAGGGGTCGTAGAGGTCGACGACCAGCGTCGCGGCGCCGCGGCGGAGGAAGGGGAAGGTCTGCAGCACCCAGCCCTGCGACACCACGACGTCGTGCTCGGCGGCGAGGCGGCGGAGCTCGGCCTCGTCGTGCCCCGCCACCGCAAAGGGCGCGGTGTCGACCTGCGGGACCGCGGGAGCGGCCAGCGTCACCCGGTGGCCGGCGCGCGCCAACTGCAGCGCCAGCTCGTAGTTGCGGATCCCGGGGCCGGCCATGCGCGGCTGCACCAGGTCGTTGGAGACCACCAGCACTCGCGACACGCCGGGAGGGTACATCACCGCCTCGCGGCGGGCCCGCCGGTGACGCCCAGCGTGCTCAGGTACCCGCGCACCCCCTCCCGCCAGTCCGGCAGCGGGGCCTCGCCGAGCAGCCGCCAGGCACGGTTGTCGAGCACCGCCGAGCGCGGCCGCCGCGCCGGCAGCGGGAACTCGTCGACGCTCACCGGGATCACCGGGGTGTGCAGCCCCGCCAGGTCGACCACCGCGGCGGCCCACTGGTGGCGGCGGGCGGCGCCGGAGTTGGTGAGGTGGTAGGTCCCCGGGGTGCCGAGCTCGAGCAGGCGCAGCACCGCCGGGGCGAGGTGCCCCGTCCAGGTCGGCGACCCCTCCTGGTCGGCGACCACGCGCAGCTCGGGGCGCTCCCGCGCCAGCCGCAGCATGGTGAGCACGAAGTTGGGACCGTCCCTGCCGAAGAGCCAGGCGGTGCGGACGATCTGGTGGGCGGGGCACAGCGCCCGCACCTCCTCCTCGCCGGCGAGCTTGCTGGCTCCATAGACCGAGAGCGGCCTCGCCGTCGCCCACTCGTCGACCGGCCCCCCGGCCTCGCCGTCGAAGACGAAGTCGGTGCTGATCTGGCAGAGCCGCACCCCGGCGGCGTGGCAGGCGGCGGCGAGCAGGCGCGGCCCCACCGCGTTGGCGCGGTAGGCCGCGTCCGGGGAGCTCTCGGCGCCGTCGACGTTCGTCCAGGCGGCGCAGTTCACCACCGCGTCGGGGCGGCACTCCTCGAGCAGCCGCCGTGCCGCGCCGGGCTCGGCGATGTCGCAGCGGCCGCGTCCCGCGGCCACCGCCTCGTGGCCGGCGCCGCGGACCGCGTCGGCCAGCTCCCGCCCGAGCTGGCCGCCCGCCCCGGTGATGGCGATGACCATCAGCGGGCGGGGGCCGCGGGGTGGTAGTTGCGCCGGTAGAAGTCCCAGAACTCGCCGGACTTGAGCGGCCGCCACCAGCCGGGGTTCTCGACGTACCAGCGCACCGTCGCGCGCATCCCCTCCTCGAAGCGGATCAGCGGCTCCCACCCCAGCGCGTGCAGCCGGCTGCTGTCGAGCGCGTAGCGGCGGTCGTGCCCCGGCCGGTCGCGGACCGCCTGCCGGAGCGACGCCGGGAGGTCGAGCAGCCGCAGCACGGTGTCGGCGACGGTGATCCCGTCGATCTCGGTGCCGCCACCGATGTTGTAGTCGAGCCCGTCCTCGCCGCGGCGCAGCACGGTGTCGATGCCCCGGCAGTGGTCGGTGACGTGGAGGTAGTCCCGCACCGCCGAGCCGTCGCCGTAGACGGGCAGGCTGCGGCCCTCGATGGCGTTGGTGATGAACAGCGGGACGATCTTCTCCGGGTACTGGTTGTGCCCGTACGTGTTGCAGCCACGGGTGACCACCACCGGCATCGCGTAGGAGGCGCGGTAGGCGCCGATGAGCAGCTCCGCGGCCGCCTTGCTCGCCGAGTAGGGGCTGCGCGGTCGCATCGGGTCGCCCTCGCGGCTGCGGCCCTCGGGGACGTCGCCGTAGACCTCGTCGGTGCTCACCTGGAGGAAGCGGGCATGCCCCGCCACGCGCGCCGCCTCGAGGAGCACGTAGGTGCCGTAGACGTCGGTCTGGATGAACTGGCCGCCGGCCTCCAGCGAGCGGTCGACGTGCGACTCGGCCGCGAAGTTGACGATGACCTCGGTCTCGCCCGCGAGCCGGGTGACCAGCGCCTCGTCCGCGATGTCCCCGCGGACGAAGCGGAAGCGGGGGTCGTCGCGCACCGGGTCGAGGTTGCGCGGGTTGCCCGCGTAGGTGAGCTTGTCGAGCACGGTGACGCGGTCGCCGGCGTGCTCGCGCAGCGTCATGCGCACGAACTCGCTGCCGATGAAGCCCGCGCCGCCGGTGACGAGGAGGTGCATCAGATGTTCTGGATCGACCAGTCGAAGCCGATGCGCTCGTCGTCCCAGGCGATGCGCCCCTCGTCGGGGTCGGAGGGATCGTACGGCTCGGTCACGTAGTAGGTGAGCACCACGTCGCGGAGGTCGACGGCCTGGTAGCCGTGGGCGACGAAGGGCGGGATGGCGACCATCCTCGGCGAGTTCTCGCCCAGCATCAGCGCCTGCACCATGCCCTCGGTGGGCGAGCCCTCGCGCAGGTCGACGAGCACGACCCGGGCATTGCCTGCGACGATGTCCCAGTAGTCCCACTGCCGCTCGTGCCAGTGGAACGCCTTGATCAGCTCCGGGGGGTTGCCGCCGCGTGCGTAGGCGAGGCTGCGCGACATCTGCGAGAACTCGGCGGCAGGCAGGAAGGGCCTGCCGCGGTCGTCGAGGTCGCCGCGCTTCAGCTGCTCGATGAAGTAGCCGCGGTGGTCGGCGTGCTTCACGAAGGTCTTGACCATCACCCCCTCGATGGCCCCGGTGCGGTGCGCCACCGGCACCGCGCGCATCCGCTCGAGCACCCGCTCGACCGATGGCGGCAGCGGCTTCCAGGCCATCAGAGCAGCTCCGCGCGGGAATGGTCGCCGAGCATCAGCTTGATCGCCCGGGGCCGCAGCGGCGACGTGCACACGACGCACTCCCTGCCGATCAGCGAGCTCTCGATCTTCGCCGGCACGTCCTCGATCCTGGTGCTCTCCAGCACGATGCTGTGCTCGATCTCCGCGTTGCGCACCGTGCATCCGTCGTGGATGGAGGTGAAGGGCCCGACATAGGCGTTGCTCACCAGCGTGCCGCGGCCGATGATCGCCGGCCCGCGCACCACGCAGCCCTGCAACCGGGCGCCGGCCTCGACCACCACCCTGCCGTCGATGCGGACGTCCTCGCCGACCTCGCCGTCCACGCGCGGGCTGAGGGCGTCGAGCATGATGCGGTTGGCCTCGAGGATGTCCTCGAGGCGCCCGGTGTCCTTCCACCATCCGCCGATCACCTGCGCGGTGACGCTGCGGGTGCCGTCGGAGATGATCCGCTGGATGGCGTCGGTGATCTCCAGCTCCCCGCG
>JAXDLS010000117.1:0-6808 GCA_034666485.1 Chloroflexota bacterium | reverse complement strand
CCCGGCGGTGAGCTGGCCGGTGCTGACGTCGATGCCGACCCGCAGCCGGCCGCCCGTCCCCGCCGCCATCCAGGCGGTGACCCCGGCGTCCGACGGGTCGGAGGTGGTCGCAGTGGCATAGGTCTCGGTCCAGTGCACCGAGGGGTCGGTGGTGCGGGCGGCATCGGGGCGGGCCGGGTCTCCCGCCCAGGCGGAGGGCTCGGCCCGGGCGGCGCCGGCGCCGGCCGCGATCGCCGAGAAGGGGGTGCCGCCGTCGACGCCGAGCAGCGCCTCGCCGTCGATGGCGCGCCGGTCGAGGGCGGCGCGGACCCCGGGGATGCCGGGCACGGTGCGCACCACGGTGTCGAGGGTGTCGGCGACCCAGACGTCCTGGATCACCCCCGGGACGGTGCGGACCAGGTCCAGCATCTTGCCGAGCAGCGCCCGGGTGGCCTCGGCGTCGCGGGCGGCAACGGCCGGGTCGAAGGCGGCGGCACCCAGCGGCCAGCCGGCGAGGACGGTGCTGGCGCCGTCGGAGACGTAGTGGACCCCGCGGTGCTCCACGAACTCCGCCCGGGGGACATCGCCGGCGGGGGGGCCGGGCGCCTGGCCGGCGAGGTCGCGGAGCGCCCGCAGCGTGGCCGCCACCTCGTCGACGCGCACCCGCAGCGCCTGGGCCTGGTTGCCCACCTCGCGCTGATGGGCGTCGACCTGGTCGCGGAGGATGCTGCGGTTGGTCTCGTCGACGGTGCTGCGGCTGACCGAGCCGAGGTCGGCGGCCACCACCATGGCGAAGATGCCGAGGGGGACCAGGGCGACCGTCAGCATCGCCACCAGCACTCGATCGCGGAACCGGCGGGGCGCGACACCCCCGCCCCGGTCTGGACGCAGAAGACGGTCGATCATGTCCCGAGCTGAGCCCGATGCTGCCCGCCGCAGTATATGGGCACGGCGCTCGACAAAATCATCCTGACGGGTGATGTATCGGCCGGCGCCGTCCCCCCAGAATGGCGCCGAGCGGGGGGAGAGACGGGCCCCCCGTGACCTGTGGGGGCGCATGCCAGGAGGAGTCCATGAAGCGGACAGGGACGGGACAGAGGATCGCCGGCGCGCTCGGAGCGGGCGCACTGGTGGTGCTCGCCGCCTGCGGAAGCGGCGGGGGCGGCACGACCCCCACCGTGGAACCCACCCAGACGGGGGCGGTGAACGGCGGCACCCTGACCGTCGGCGTGCTCCAGGAGCCGACCTCGTTCCTGGCGGCGGGCATCGTCGACTCCATGACCTACGCCTACGCGGTCGACGCCCCCATCGTCGAGGGGCTGCTCTGGTACCGCTCGAAGGACGAGACCCAGAACGCGAAGACGCTGGCCGACTTCTGGCGTCCCGCCCTCGCCACCGAGGTGCCCACCACCGTCAACGGTGACGTCAGGACCTCCGGGTGCAGGAACGTCACCTTCGGGGGCAGGGACCAGACGCCGAAGATGTGCGTCACCTGGAAGCTCCGCGACAACGTGCTCTGGCACGACGGCACCCAGTTCTCGTCGAAGGACGTCTGCGACACCTTCGGCTTCTACTGGCAGCGCTACCAGGCCAAGAACCCCACCACCATCCTCAGCCCCACCGGCTGGCAGGAGACCATCGGCTGCGACGCCAGCAACAGGCTGCAGGCGGTGGTGAGCTACCGGTCGACCTACGGCGGCTACCTGGGGCAGGCCACCGGCGTCTACGGCATCCTGCCCTCCAAGCTGCTGCAGAACGCCTTCAACGGCGCCGGCGGGGCGGGCGCCGACCTGGAGAAGACGCCGCAGACGGTCAACCTGAGCCTGGGCTCGGGCAACACCGACGCCTTCACCGGCACCGAGACCCTCGACAAGATGATCGACGGCACCGGGCCGTACGTGTTCCAGAAGTACGAGCCGGGCAAGGACATCATCCTGGTCCGCAACAGGAAGTACTGGGACACCAGGCACCAGCCCCACCTCGACAAGATCATCATGAAGTTCATCCCGGACACCAAGGCGCAGCTCGACCAGGCGCGGGCCGGGGAGATCCAGTTCGGCATGGACTACCGGCTGGCCCTGCTCAAGGACCTCAACGACACCGCGAAGAACGGCAGGCTGCGGGTCGAGACCATCCCGGAGTCGGGCGCCGAGAAGATCGATCTCAACCTCTGCGACAACGCCAAGGGGCTGTGCGGCGACCAGGCCACCAAGAGCCCCTTCACCGCCGACCTGAAGGTTCGCCAGGCGATGATCCGGGCGATCGACCGCCAGACCATCGTCAAGACCATCGCGCAGGGTGAGTCGGTGGTGCCCCAGGACTCCTGGATCTACCTGGGCGCCGAGTTCATCCGCACCACCCCGGCCGAGAACCCCACCACCGCCTACGACCCCGTGGGCGCCAGGAAGCTGCTCGACGACGCCGGCTACAAGCTCAACCCCAGCTGCAAGGGCGGCCTCGTCCGGGCCGACTCCTCGGGCCGGTGCCTGGTCCTGAACTTCGTCACCACCTCGGGCAACACCGCCCGCCAGAACGCGCAGATCGCCGTCCAGGCGATGCTCCAGGCGGTGGGCATCGACACCAACCTCAGCGACGTCAAGTCGGGCAAGCTCTTCGGCAACTTCGCCGACGGCGGCCTCCTCTACACCCACCAGTTCCAGATGGCGATGTACACCAACACGCTGTCGACCCCGGCCGAGCCGGACAGCTGGTACCCCGGCTATCACGCCGACTGCGGCGGCAGCTGCCCGGAGTTCGACCAGATCCCCTCGGCCGCGAACAGCGGCTTCGGCCAGAACGACACCGGGGAGAACAACCCCGCCGTCGACAGGCTGTTCGACCAGGCCCGCGCCACGGTCGACCTGGTGCAGCGGGCGAAGGCGTACAAGCAGGCGGAGAGCCTGCTCGCCAAGGACCTCCCCGAGATCCCCCTCTACCAGCAGGTGGTGGTGAACAGCCTGACCACCCGGCTCCACGGGGTGCAGCCGAACGACCTGGTCTGGACCTTCAACCTGTACGACTGGTACTGCGACGGGGGCAACTGCCAGGGCTGACGCCCCCGACGCCACCCGGCCCGGGGCGCCCGCGCGGGCGCCCCGGTCACCGGCGGCCGAGAGAGGCCGGGCCCCCGGTTCGTTCACGGAGTACGAGGGGGTTCCGGAAGGCCGTTGGTATACTCGGCCCGATCCGGCTGGGGGAGCCGGAAGGCGGGGGCCACAGAAACAGACGTTCGCGCTCAGGCTCCGAGGATTTGGCTGGCCGGCATGGGAAAGTACATCGTCAAGCGCCTGGCGCTGGGCGCCCTGACCGTCCTGGTCATCACCTTCGTGGTCTACGGCTTCCTCTGGCTCCTCCCCGAGAAGCCCTACGCGGCCCTGATCAACCGGCCCAACCAGCCGCTCGAGGCCAAGCTGGCGATCATCCACCGCTTCGGCGCCGACCAGCCCTTCTTCGTCCAGTACTGGACCTTCCTCAAGAACGTCCTCAAGCCGCTGTGGAGCTGGTGGGGCTTCCCGCCGCACGCCCCCCAGCCGCCCGACCTCGGCGAGTCGATCCCGCTCCACTCCCAGGTCTTCGACGCCATCCGGGTGCGGATGCCGGCCACCGCGGAGCTGATGCTCACCTCGTACGTGCTCACCCTGCTGATCGCCGTCCCGGTGGGGATCATCAGCGCCGTCCGGCAGTACAGCAAGCTCGACAACGCGGTGACCAGCCTCTCCTTCCTGGGCATCTCGCTGCCCAACTACTGGTTCGGCTCGATCCTCATCTACCTGCTCGCCGACCTCCCCTACCAGCACGGGTTCGGCACCATCTTCCCGGCCAGCGGGCAGCACACCGGTGAGCAGACCGGGCTGCTCGACCTGGTCTGGCACCTCACCCTGCCGGTGCTGGTCCTGGCGGTGCAGTCGATCGCCGGCTACGCGCGCTTCATCCGCAGCTCGATGCTCGAGACCCTCAACCAGGACTACGTGCGAACCGCCCGGGCCAAGGGCCTGGCCAACCGGCGGGTGGTGATCCGCCACGCCTTCCGCAACTCGCTGCTGCCGTTCATCACCCTGCTCGGGCTCGACATCCCCACCCTCTTCGTGGGCGCGGTGATCACCGAGTTCGTCTTCAGCTGGCCGGGGATGGGTCAGCTCTTCGTCATCGCCGCCGACGGCAACGACTACTCGGTGCTGCTCGGCATCCTGCTGATCCTCAGCACCATGGTGGTGCTCTTCAACCTGCTCGCCGACATCGCCTACACCTGGGCCGACCCCCGGATCAGCTACGAGCGCACCCGGGCATGACCACCACCAACACCATCCTCACCCCCGGGAGCGCCGCCGACGCCGCCGCCGTCGACTTCGAGACCACGCGGGAGATCGGCTACTACCGGCTGGTGTGGCGCCGCTTCTGCAGACGCCGGGTGGCGCTGGTGGGCGCGATCGTGCTGGTGGTGCTCGCCCTCGCCTGCTACCTCGGCCCGCTCTTCCTGCCCGCCGAGAAGGTCGACCTGACCATCACCAACCTCGCCCCGTTCACCAGCATCCACCACATCCTCGGCACCGACGACACCGGTCGCGACCTGCTGCTCCGCAACCTCACCGGGGGCCGCATCTCGCTGCTGGTGGGGGTGACGGCGATGCTGCTCACCATCAGCATCGCCACCGTGCTGGGCGCGCTCAGCGGCTTCTTCGGCGGCGTCATCGACAGCGTGGTGACGTCGATGACCAACGCCGTGCTCAGCATCCCCTCCATCCTCATCCTGGTGATCTTCGCCAAGTGGCGGGGGCAGAGCGTGCTCACCATCGTGGTGGGCATCGCCCTGATCGGCTGGCCGGCGACCGCCCGCATCGTGCGGTCGGTGATCCTCAGCGTGCGCGAGAAGGAGTTCGTCGAGGCGGCGCGGGCGGTGGGCACCCCACGGGTGCGCATCATCACCCGCCACCTCATCCCCAATGCGCTGGGTCCGATCGTCGTGTCCGCCTCGCTGACCATCGGCGCCGCCATCCTGCTGGAGTCGGCGCTCTCCTTCCTGGGGCTGGGCATCAACCCGCCGACCGCCACCTGGGGGAGCCTGCTCAACGAGGGTCGCGACAAGCTCAGCAACCCCAGCGGCATCTTCTACTCGCTCTGGCCCGGCTTCATGATCCTGATCACGGTGCTCAGCTTCAACTACATCGGCGACGCCCTGCGCGACGCCTTCGACCCACGGTCCCTGGAGCGATGAACGACTCCGCACCGCTGCTCAGCATCGAGGGGCTGCGCACCCACTTCCCCACCAACGACGGGGTGGTGCGCGCCGTCGACGGCATCAGCCTCAGCGTCCGCGAGGGCGAGACCCTGGGGCTGGTGGGCGAGTCGGGGTGCGGCAAGAGCATCACCGCGCTCACCGTGATGCGGCTGCTGTCGCGTCCGGGGCGCGCGGTCGCGGGACGGGTGACGTTCGCCGGCCGCAACCTCCTCGAGCTCTCCGAGCACGAGATGGAGGACGTGCGCGGCAACGACATCGCCATGATCTTCCAGGAGCCGATGACCTCGCTGAACCCGGTGTTCCGGGTCGGCGACCAGATCGCCGAGGGCCTCGAGCGCCACCTCGCGGTGACGCGCGACCAAGCCCACGACCGGGTCGTCGAGCTGTTCACGACCGTCGGCATCCCGTCGCCGGAGCGGCGGCTGCGCGAGTACCCGCACCAGCTGTCGGGAGGGATGCGCCAGCGGGTGATGATCGCGATGGCGCTGGCCTGCAAGCCCAGGCTGCTGATCGCCGACGAGCCCACCACCGCCCTCGACGTCACCATCCAGGCGCAGATCCTCGAGCTCATCAAGGAGCTGAAGCGCACCCAGAACATGGCGGTGATCATGATCACCCACGATCTCGGGGTGATCGCCGAGGTCGCCCAGAACGTGGCGGTGATGTACGCCGGCAAGATCGTCGAGCGGGCCCCCGTCGAGGAGCTCTTCGCCGCCCCCCAGCACCCCTACACCCAGGGGCTGCTGGGCTCCATCCCGTCGCCCGACAAGCTGGGACGCCGCCTCGACGTCATCCGCGGGGTGGTGCCCCACCCGCTCAACCTGCCCCCCGGCTGCAGCTTCGCGCCGCGCTGCCCGCAGAGGATGGACATCTGCGACAGCGCCTTCCCGGCGCTCGACCCGACCGGGCCCTCGCACGACGTCGCCTGCTACCTGTACACCAGCAGGCAGGACGAGGTGCGCTCCGCGGGACCGATGCGGCTCGAGCCCGGCAGCCCCCTCGCCGACGAGGTGCTGCCCGCCCAGGAGGGGATGACGGCATGACCCTCGCACCCCACCGGGCCGGCGTGGTCAGTGACGCCGGCGCCGCCGGCACCGACGTCATCTACCAGGTTCGCAACCTGCGCAAGTGGTTCCCGATCCGGACCGGGCTGCTGCGCAGGGCGGTGGCCAACGTTCAGGCCGTCGATGGCATCAGCTTCGACATCCGGCGCGGCGAGACCGTCGGCCTGGTCGGCGAGTCGGGCTGCGGGAAGACCACCACCGGCCGGCTGATGCTGCGCCTGGTCGACCCCACCGAGGGCTCGCTGCGCTTCGACGGCCAGGAGCTCACCGAGCTGCCCTACGGCGGGATGAAGAAGCTGCGCGGCGAGATGCAGATCATCTTCCAGGATCCCTACGCGTCGCTCAACCCGCGGCTGCCGGTGGGCGACATCATCGGCGAGGGCCTGCGCAACATGGGCGTGCGCGACCGCGACGAGCGCGAGCAGCGGGTCAGCGACATGCTCGAGCGGGTGGGACTGCGCAAGTACTACATCAACCGCTATCCGCACGAGTTCAGCGGCGGCCAGCGGCAGCGCATCGGCATCGCCCG
>JAXDLS010000116.1:0-6644 GCA_034666485.1 Chloroflexota bacterium | reverse complement strand
CCTCGTGCACCAGCCGGACCGCGGACAGCAGTCCGTCCTCGATCCGGGTGAGCAGCTGGTCCCCGTCGAACATGGGTCGTCTCCTTGTCGTTCTGGGCGCTGACGCGGTCCTGCGGGCGGGGAGCGCTCCCAGGCCATCATCTCCTTCGTCGACGACAGCCTTCCCCCTGGCTAGGCGGCGAGGAAGTCCATGACCATCGCCGCGGGCTCCTCGGGCTCGTCGATGAGGAAGAGATGCCCGGCCGCGGGGAGCACGCGGAGGCGGGCCCCAGGGATGCGCCGGGCCAGCAGCCGGGAGTTCACCAGCGGCACGATCGGGTCCTTCTCGCCGTGGAGCACCAGGGTGGGCTGCTCCAGGCGGTGGAGCCAGAGCAGGCTCGACCACCCCGCCAGGGCGTACAGCTGCCACTGGTAGCCGAGCTTGCTCGGCGGCCGCGCCATCCGCGCCGCCAGGTGGCGGCGGAGCATCTCCGGCTCGCGGCGGCTGCGCCCGCCGTAGATGAGCGGCGCGATGCGCCGGAGGTGCGAGCGCGAGTGGTAGCGGTAGGGGGTGGCCATCAGCGCCAGCACCAGCGGGTTGGCGGGCACGCCGATGCCGCACATGGTGCCGGCGAGCACCAGCCGGCGGACCCGGTCGGGCGACTGGTGGGCCAGCTGCTGGGCGAGGGCGCCGCCGAAGGAGTAGCCGAGCACGTCGACCCGCTCGTAGCCGAGGTGGTCGAGCAGGCCGGTCACCACCCGGCTGAGCCGGCGCATCCGCACCGGCTGGCGGGTTCGGGAGGACTGCCCGGTGCCGGGGGCGTCGAACAGGATCAGCTGGCGGCCGCGGAGCGCGCGGGCGAAGGGCGTCCACATCTCGATGTTGGCGCCGATGCCGTTGATCAGCAGCAGCGGTGGCCCCTCGCCCTCCACGGCGACGCGCAGCTCGAGGCCGTCGACGCGGACGAGTCCGGTGCGGCGGCCGGGCTGATCGGGGTCATGCCGCAGTGGTGGCGCCGAACCGTGTGTGCGTTTTGTGGTGTTCTCGCAGCTGTCGGCCACAATGGCAGGATACCGCCCCACAAGGCGCCGAGCGTTGCCGGACAGCAACGCCGGTGACCGAATAGTGCGTTCGGGGCGTACTCTCTGTCCATGAGGGAGCCGCTCCCGGACGTACCGGCGCACTCCGGGCGGGAGGGTGCCCCTTCCGCGTGGGACTCGACCGCCGCGTTGAGGACGGTCCAGGAGTCGGTCGAGGGCGCCGTCAACTGGATCCGGCTCGCCTGCGTGCTCAGCCTGGTGGTCTACGCCGTCTTCCCCGGCATCCCCGGGACGGGCAGGGGGATGCGGCTGGCCGTCGACGAGGCCGTGCTCCTCCTCTACCCGCTGGCCATGGCGGTGGGGCTGCGCCTGCCCCGCGCCCGCGCCTACGTCCCCGCGGTGGCCACCGTCGTCGACCCGCTCTGCATCACCGCGATGGTCGCGCAGACCGGCGGTCTCGACAGCGAGATCTACCTGACCTTCTTCCCCGCCATCGCCAGCGTGGCGCTGCGCTACGGAGGCTCGCTGACCGCCGGCATCCCCTGCTTCTACGCGGCCATCTACAGCCTGGGCTGCTGGGTTGCGGGCAGCCTGCACGGCGCCGCGGCGCTCGAGACCCTGGGCTGGCGCGCCGGCTACTTCGTGATCTGCGGCACCGTGGTGTCGGTGCTCACCACGGTGCGCTCGGCCGCCGAGCGCCGCGCCGACCTGCTCGACAGCGTGCGCACCGTCACCGCCTCGATCCTCTCCGACGACACCCAGCCCGACCACCTGCGGGTCACGCTGATGCGGCTGGCGATGCGCATGGGCGCCGCCGCCGTCCACCTGGTGCGGGCCGTCCCGGACGACCGGCTCGAGCTGCTCGCCTCGGGCGGCCCGGGAGCGTCGACGGCGCAGCCGAGCACGGTGCTGACCACCGCCCTCGCGGTCCGGAACAGCGCCGGCGGCTACCAGACCGGCAGCTTCCACGACGGCCTGAGCTGGCTGGGCGTCGCCCTCTGGAACGCCGACGCGTGCACCGGCGTGATCCTGGTCGAGACCGGGCGGGCGAGGATCTCGCGGCGGCTCACCGACGTGCTGCCCGACGCCGCCCGGTCGCTGGCGGTCGGCCTCTCCAAGCTGCAGCGGAGCGAGGAGCAGCAGCAGCGCATCGAGGAGCTGGACGCCATCAACCAGATCCTCTGGGACGGGCTGCGCCAGCCCACCGTGGAGTCGGTGCTCACCGCCCTCCATCGCGGCGTCGCCCAGGGCCTCGCGGTGGGAACGCTGCGCCTGGTGCAGAGCGGACAGCACGGCACCATGGTGCTGGAGGTCGATCGCGAGGGGGTGCGCCGGCTCGAGGCGGGGACGCTGGCCGGGTTCGAGCCGGTGCTGCCCCCCGCCGCCGACGCGCATCCGCAGGGTGAGCTCTTCATCCGCGGCCGGGTCGCCGCCACCAGCGTGGTGCTCGGTGACCAGTGCGCCACCCTGCTCTGGCAGCTGCCCGCCACCCTGCCTCCGCGCGACCGCACCTTCCTCACCCTGGCCTCCCGCGCCGGCGCCATCCTCCTGCGCACCATCTCGCTCTACGAGGAGGTCGCCGAGGCGGCCAGCCGCAGCGCCCAGGAGGTGCGCACCAACATCGGGCTGCTGGAGTCGGTGCGAGTGCTCGCCGACCGGCTGCGCATGCTCCTCGAGGGAGGCCAGCGTCTGCTGGCGGCGCACGGTCCCGATGCGGTGCGGCAGGTTGCGGTCGAGGTCGCCCTCAACCTCGACGCGGTGCACGGCGCCGCCCTGGTGGGGGCCGGCGGTGCCGTCTCCGCCGGCTCCGGATCGCTCTCCGACGTGCGCCTGATGACCCTGTGCGAGGACGGGACCACCCTGGTCTGGCAGCAGCGCGACGGCATGCGGCGGGCGGATGGCACATCGATGCTCTGGGATACCATCGAGATCAGCGGCGACAGCGCTCTCGAGAGCGTGGAGGCGTTCGTCGCCGAGGTCTCCGACATCGACGACGAGAGCCGCACCTGGCTGGCCACCCTGGTGCACCTGACCACCGCGGCGATGGTCAACGCCTCGCTGGAGCTGCGCGAGCGGGTGCTGGACGTGCAGCGCGAGCGCCTCCGGCTGGCCGAGGAGCTGCACGACACCGTCGCCCAGCAGCTCTACCGGGTGGGGCTGCTCGCCCGCCACGCCAGCACGACCATGAACGGCGACGCCACCCTGCGCGGCCAGGTCGACGAGATCCGCCAGCTGGCCTCGTCGGCGACCAGCGAGCTGCGCCGCGCGATCAGTGCCACCACCAGCCTCTCGCGCTCGTCGGCGCGCGTGGTCGACGACATGCTCCCCCACGTGCAGCGCCTGCGCGACGCCGGCGTCAGCGCCGAGATGGTGGTGCTCGGCGACGAGCACGCCCTCCCCGAGGGGGCCCGCCGCGCCCTCGTCGAGCTCGCCCGCGAGGGGGTGCAGAACGTGCTCAAGCACTCGGGGGCGCGCCACGCCATCCTCCGCGTCCACTACGGCGTCCGCGAGGTCTCGGTGACCCTGGAGGACGACGGCATCGGCGGCGGCCAGGGGGGCATCGACGACGGCCCCTCGCTGGGACTGCGCCTCATCCGCCAGCGCCTCGAGCTGCTCGGCGGCCGGCTCCACGCGGGTCCGCTCGAGGACGGCGGATTCGCTCTGCGGGGCGACATCCCGCTCCAGCCCGCACTGAGGGTCGCCGGTGGCTGAGACCATTCGCGTCGGCATCGTCGACGACCACGAGCTGGTCCGCGAGGGCATCCGCCGGGTGCTCACCGAGGACCCTCGCATCAAGGTGGTGGGGGAGTGGGGCACCGGCGAGCTGGCCGTCCAGGAGGTGCCCAGGCTGCTCCCGGACATCCTCGTGCTCGACTCGCGGCTGCCGGGGATCAGCGGCCTGGACGTCTGCGTCGCGCTGCGCCAGACCGCTCCCGCGGTGCGGATCGTGGTGCTCAGCGCCTTCCTCGAGACCGGCATGGCCCGCGACTACATGTCGCTGGGGGCGCAGGGCTACCTGCTCAAGGACGTGGAGCGCTACGACCTCGTCCACGCGGTGCTCCGCATCGCCCGCGGCGGCCAGGTCTTCGACCCCAAGGTGGTGAGCGAGCTGATGGTGCCGCGCGGCGGCAGCAGCCTGCTCTCGCCGCGCGAGACCCAGGTGATCAAGCTGGTGGCGCGCGGCCTCAGCAACAGCGAGATCGCCGGCGAGCTGGGCATCGGCGAGCAGACGGTGAAGACCTACGTGCGCAGCGCCCAGGAGAAGCTGCAGACCCGCAACCGCGTCGAGACGGTGGTGGTGGCCTCGCGGCGGGGGCTGATCTAGCCGAGCCTGGCGCCACGGGAGGCCCACTCCCGAGGAGAGGGTCTCGGGGTGGGCCTCCGTCGACCAGCGCCAGGCCGGCGCACCGCAGGCGGGCGACGACACGGTCGAGATCGACGCGGTCTCGCAGCCGCCGCTCCACCGCCAGTTCGACGTCACCGCCCGCGGACGCCGGCCAGCGGGCTGCCGAGGACCGTCGCCTCAGGAGACGACGTAGATCGACTCGGGGCTGTTCAGCGGGTCGCGGATCTCCACGTCGAGCGCGGTGATGTCGTCGAGGGTCCACATCATCCTGGGGTCGTCGGAGTTGTGCGGCTGGGGCAGCAGGGTCTTCCCGTCGGCGCGGAGCAGTCCCTGCTTGACGATGTACTCGTCGAGGCCGTGGCCGTCCCAGATCTCCCAGAAGGTCCTGTAGCCGAGGTAGCGGCCCGGGTCCTCGTCGAAGATGCGCTCGCAGGGCTCCGAGCAGAAGGCGTGTCGCCTGCCGCCGTGCTCGCGGATGCGGATGGTGTTGATGTCGACGCGTGGGAAGATGCAGGGCATCTGGCAGACCCGGCACAGCGGCGGCATCTCCGGGAAGAGCAGGAAGGGGTTGCCCGAGCCGGGCTCGGTCATCTCCGCCATGCCCTCGTAGAACCAGCCGTAGTGGTCGTACCAGCCCGGGTACTTCTCCTCGAACCACTCGAAGTCGGCGGGCGTGAGCGCCTCCTGGCGCCAGAACACCAGCGGCCAGCCGGCCATGCCGACCATGGCGGCGGTGTGGCCGCACCAGCGCACCCGCTCCTCGGCGAGCGCCAGGGTGCTCGGCGCCCTCAGGCCGAAGGGCTCGAGACGGGAGATGTACGAGCCCACCCAGTCCTCGGCGATCCACTCCCTCCACTTCTCCAGGTAGCTGGAGCTGCGGGTCACCTGGGCGTAGTCGTAGACGCCGGCGACGAAGGGGTCGATGAAGGTGTGCTGCCGCCAGAAGGCACGCTCGAAGTCGGCCTGCAGGTGGGGGAGGTTGTCCTCCTCGGAGACGATCGCCGCCAGGGTGCTGTAGCCGTTGGCCATGTGCCGCGCCTCGTCCGACTGGACGCTGAGGAAGACGCTCGCCGTCGCCTGGTCGCCCTGGAGGGCGGCCACCTGGGTCATGGCCACGAAGACCGGGTTGGTGTACGCGGTCTCGGCGATCACCTGGAGGTTCAGCGCGCCCTCGATGGGGTCGCCCATGAAGAAGGTCTCGAAGGCGGTGCGCGAGGCCCGGCCGAAGAGGTCGCGGCCCTTGAACCTCATCCCGTAGGCGAAGCCGTCGGGGTCGGGCGCGTGCTTCGCGAAGTACCGGTTCAGGTACATCTGCTGGTGGGTGTGGCGCACCTCGTCGATCATCTGGGCCATGTAGCCCTGACGCAGCTCGGCGTTCTCCACGGTGTCGATGAGCTGGGCCACGCACTTCATCGCCGCGTACTCGGCGAAGTTGGTGGCGGGAATGACGATCTTGAGGATCTCCAGCCACTTGCGATGGGCGTGGGCGGGGGCGTCCGAGCGCGCCAGCACGTCCTCCATGGCGCCGTACTGCCGGTCGTCCTTCTCCTGCTCCATCGAGCAGTAGTCGCGGATGAGGTGGCGGAAGGGGTCCTTCGTCCTCCGCGGGATGCGGTACTTCGTCGGGTAGCGGTCGCGCCTCGCGGCGTACGACGGGCTCCACTCGAAGTCCTTCACCCGCTCATGCGCTTCGACCAGGTTCGGCATGGCGCCAGCACCTCCTCAATCCCTCGCCTGCCAGCGTACGCGGGGCCTCCCGGCCTGACCATCCCCCAGGACGGTGGAGACCACGTCACCGCAGCGACATGCGGGCGGCGCACCATGGACGCAGGGATCCGATCCCAGGAGGTTCGACATGGCCGAGGTGACCGTCTACGGGGCGCCCTGGTGCCCCGACTGCCGGCGTGCGAAGAAGTTCCTCGGCGAGCAGCGGGTCGCCTACGACTGGGTCGACATCGACCGGGAGGCCGAGGGTCTGCGCGTCGTCGAGGAGTTGCAGGAGGGCGGCCGGACCATCCCCACCGTCGTCTTCGGCGACGGCAGCCACCTCGTCGAGCCCTCCAACGAGGAGCTGGCCCGCAGGCTGGGCCTGACCCTCGAGGCCAAGCGTCCCTTCTACGACCTGGCCATCGTCGGCGGCGGGCCCGCAGGGCTGGCGGCGGCCATCTACGCCGCCCGCGAGGGCATCGACTCCATCGTCGTCGACCGCAGTGCCCTCGGCGGCCAGGCCGGGGTGACCGAGCGCATCGACAACTACCCGGGCTTCCCCGAGGGCATC
>JAXDLS010000115.1:0-2777 GCA_034666485.1 Chloroflexota bacterium | reverse complement strand
GGGAAGACCAGGGTGAAGCCCTCGAAGAGGGCCGCCGCCACCAGCGCCCCGGGAAGCACCTGGCGGAGCCGCTGGCGGCGGTGGGGAACCACGTAGTACATCGCCGCGAAGAGCAGGCTGGCGTCGAGGATGCCGAGCCCCAGCTGGATGAGCAGCGACACCGGGCCGATGCGGAAGACGGTCGGCACCAGGGGCAGCCGCTCCAGCAGGCCGAGCAGGCTGCCGCTCAGGATCAGCGGCACCGTCAGCGCGGTGAAGAGCAGGATCATGCCGAAGGACATCAGCTTCTGCTGGAGGAAGTCCCGCGGCTTGCAGCCCGAGAGGCTGGAGAGCGCCTGGTCCATCGCCCCGAAGAGGGCGGAGCCGCTCCAGAAGAGGCCGGCGAGGCCGACGATGGCGAAGACCCCGGTCTTCTCCTTGAAGGAGTCGAGGGCGTCGATGATCTCGCAGTGCGCCCCGTGCCGGCAGTTGGGAAAGGCGGCGGCGATCTGGTGCTCGATGCTCTGCTTCACCCCCGGGTCCTGGAGCACGAGACCGAGCACGGTGATGGTGACCAGCACGATGGGGAAGAACGCGAAGAGCGCGTTCCAGGCGATGAGCGTCCCCCAGTTCGTCCCCTGGGCGTCCAGGTAGCGCTTGATCACCCGTACGGGAAAGGAGTTGAGCAGCCGTCGCTTCATGGTGCCCCTCGCTCCCATCCCCATAATTGATAGTGTCAATATCATGTTGGCTGGGCCCCCGGGCCGTCAAGGGGCCGGGTTCGCAGATGCTATCCGCGGCGGCGCAGCGCCACGGCCCCGGCGGTGAGCGCCACCAGCAGCGCGAGCAGGCCGAGCGCCACCGGCACCGACGGACCGCCGTGGCCGGCCGCGGGCGCGGCGGTCAGGGGCGGCCGCGGGGCGGTGGGCAGGATGCTCCCCGAGGTGGTCGCCGTCTCGGTGTCGGTCTCGGCGTCGCTGGACGGCGTCTGGGTCGCCGCCACCGGCGCGGGGGAGGCGGCGGGGGTCGCGGTCGGGCGTGGGACCGGGGCCGCGCTGCGCGAGGGCGCCGGCGGCGCCGCCGTGGGAGTGATGGGGGCGGCTCGCCCGGTGAGCGGCAGGGTGGGCGCCGGCCGGGGAGCCGGCACCGCCGTCGGCGCGGGGCTGGGGGTGGGGCTCGGCGCCGGGGTCACGGTGAGGGTCGCGTGCATGGTGTCGGGATGGTTCTGGCAGTGGAAGGCGTAGCTGCCGGGGACGGTGAACCGGTACTCCTGGTACGAGCCCTGGCCGTTGAGGTCGTGGCTGCGGAAGCCCGCGTCCGGGGTCAGCGTCGGCGTCACCGTGTGGTTCACGGTGGTGAGGTTGCGCCAGGTCACCGTGTCACCCGCGGTGACGCTCGACGGCACGCCCTCGTAGACATAGGGCGGCGAGCTCGTGGTGCCCGAGCCGCCGATGGTCACCGCGTGGCTCGACGCCGCCCGGGCCTGCCCCGGCTGCAGGAGCGCGCCGAGCACCGCGGCGGCGGCGAGCAGGTGCGCCACGCGAAGCCGGGCAGCGGCGTGCATGGTCAGAGCGTACGGCCGAGGGAGATGGTCACGCAGTCGTCGACTCCCCGGTGAGCAGACCCCGTGTAGGATGCAGCCCGGCGCGGGTCCCGACCGCGTCGGGGCGCACCCCGGCGCCCGGCAGGCACACGGAGGTCCCCGCGGTGAACCCGACCGCTGTCATCCCCATGGTGGTGGAGACCACCAACCGTGGCGAGCGCGCGTTCGACATCTACTCGCGCCTGCTGCGCGACCGCGTGATCTTCCTCGGCACGCCCGTCGACGACAACGTCGCCAACGTCATCATGGCCCAGCTCCTCTTCCTCGAGGCCGAGGACGCGGAGAAGGACATCTCGATCTACATCAACTCGCCCGGCGGCTCGGTGACCGCCGGCCTGGCGATCTACGACACCATGCAGTACGTCCGACCGCGGGTCAGCACCATCTGCATCGGCCTGGCGGCCTCGATGGGCGCGCTCATCCTCGCCGGCGGCGCCCCGGGGATGCGCTACAGCCTCCCCAACTCGCGGATGCTCATCCACCAGGTGTCCGGCGGCTTCCGCGGCCAGGCCACCGACATCGAGATCCACGCCCGCGAGGCGCTCTTCCTGCGCAACCGCCTCGACGAGATCCTCGCCAAGCACACCGGCAAGGATCTCGACACGATCCACCGCGACACCGAGCGCGACTACTTCATGGATCCGGAGGAGGCCAAGGGCTACGGCCTCATCGACGAGATCATCCGTGGCACCCGCGGTGCCGGTGCGGTCGTGACCCCCGGAGGCGAGGGCTCCACTCCGTAGCGACGGGCGGCGCCGCTCGGCGGCGGCGCCGCGTATCGTTCCCCCATGGACGCCGCCGCCGTCCACCGGGTCTGCCTGCTCGAGCTCGGCGACCCCGAGGACGCACTCGCCGCCGCCGCGGCCGCCCTGGCGGCGGTGCTCCTGGGCGCCGGCGAGCCCGAGCCGGAGGCCGAGCGCCTCCGGGTGCTCCGACTGACCCGCGCCGCGATCGGCTCCCGGCGACGGCGGCACCTCGGCCGGCGGCTGCTCCACCCCCGCCGGGCCGGGGTGCGCACCGGCGACCTGCTCGCGGGCCTGCGCGGGCGTGAGCGCTCCGTGCTGGCCCTCGAGCTCGCCGCCGGGCTCGGCTCCGCCGCCATCGCCGAGCTGCTCGACGTCGGCGAGGCGGCGGTGATCCGAGCCCGCCGCCGCGCCCTGCAGCGGCTTCGGCGGCGAGGTCGTCACCCCGGCCC
>JAXDLS010000114.1:0-3685 GCA_034666485.1 Chloroflexota bacterium | reverse complement strand
CGCAGCGGGTCGGTCATCGTGCCCTGGCCCAGCTGGGTGCGGATCACCTTGCTCACCGGGCTGGCGCTCGCGCTCGCGGTCGCGGTCGCCGCCGGTGCGCTGGTGGCCGCCGCGCTGCCCCCGCTCGAGCCGCAGGCTGCGACGGCGCCGCCGAGGAGGGTCACGACGATGCCGGAGGCGGCGCGGTTCACGGCGGACGACTCTATCCCGCGGGACCCCTCGATTTCAGCCGCTCAGACCCGCCGTCCCAGGAAGGCCATCAGCTGGTCCTGGCGGGACGCGCCCTCCGGCGCCGGCAGGGCGGGACCGAACACCCCGGGGGAGCGCATCCCGGCGCTGTCGATCGGCTCCCAGCGGGCGAAGGTGTCCTCCACCAGGGCGGGATCGAGCTCGGCGTCGACCCCCGCGGCACGGGCCAGGTCCCAGGTGTGCACCAGCATCTCGCCGGTCATGAACTGCTCGATGAGGATCATCAGGGGCAGGTCGCCGACCGGGCCGGGAACGACCCGCTCGAGGGCCTCCGGGGTGAGGGCGGCGGTGGTGGCCGCGCGCGCCGCCCGCCAGCTGGCCATCGGGTCGTCCCCGGCCATCTGGCGGTCGCTGGGGCGCTCCGCCGGGGGCGTGGTCCCGGTCGCCAGCATGCCCACCATGCGCACGCCGCCGATGACGTGGCCGGCGACGTCGCGCGCCGCCCAGCCCTCGCAGGGGGATGCACCCTCCCAGCCGTCCGCGGGCACCTCGCCGAGCACCCGCTCGAAGCCGTCGAGCACGGTCGTGTAGTTGGCCATCATGTCGCTCATGGGCGGATCGTAGCTCGGCGTGTCTAGGCGACCGCCACGAGGTCGCCGTCGTCGGTCGACCGGCTGCTGCGGCCGCCGTGCAGCGGCACCTCGCGGAGGACGACGATCGCCACCAGCGCCAGCGCCGCGGCGGCGAGGGAGAGCCAGAACATCTCGGCGACCGACGCCGCGAAGGCGTCGTGGATGCCGGCGACGATGTGCGGCACCAGCCCCTGCTGCGATGCGGGCAGCGCCGCGGAGATGTGGCCGCCGAGGTCGCCGACCGCGGTCAGGCCGCCACGGTCGCCGGCGAGGTGCGCGGCCGCGCCGGCGGGCACGCCCTGCGCCCCCAGCGCCCCGGCGAGCCTCCCCGCGAAGCTGGCGCTGAAGAGGGTGCCGGCCGCGGCCAGGCCCACCGAGCCGCCCACCTGCCGGAAGAAGGTGAGGGTGCTGGTGGCGACGCCGATGCGGTTGGGGGTCACGCAGTTCTGCACCACCACGGTGAAGCCGCTCAGCGACGGTCCCACGCCCAGACCGAGGACGAGCATCCACGCCCAGAGCACCGGGGTGCTGGTGCTGGCGTCGAGCCGGGTCATCAGCGCCGCGCCGGCGACCAGGAAGACCCCGGACGCGGTGAGCAGCCAGCGGTAGCGGCCGGTCCGGCTGATCAGGATGCCGCCCAGCATGCTGCCGCCGATGAGCCCGAGCAGCAGCGGCCAGGTCTCGTAGCCGGAGCCGGTGGCGCTCACCCCGCGCACCGCCTGGTAGTAGCGGGGCAGGAAGATCACCGCGGTGAACATGGCGACGGCGATGAGGAACACCGCCGCCTGGGAGGCGGAGTAGGTGCGGTCGCGGAAGAGGTCCAGGGGCATGATCGGCTCACGGGCGCGGCTCTCGACCAGCACGAAGCCGGCGAGCATCACCGCGCCGAGCAGGATCAGGCCGCCGACGCCGGGGCTGGTCCAGTCCGGCAGGGCGCCGGTGGCGCCGGCCTGGCCCTTGTCGGAGAGGCCGATGAGCAGCGGCACCACGCCCGCGGTGAAGAGGGTGATGCCGAGGAAGTCGATGTCCTTCCACGAGCCCGAGGTGCGGCGCACCGTGGGCAGCACCGCGGCGATGATCGCCAGCGCGGCGATGCCGATGGGCAGGTTGACATAGAACACCCAGTGCCAGCTGACGTGGTCGGTGAGGAAGCCGCCGAGGAAGGGGCCGGCGACGAAGCTGATCCCGAAGACCGCGCCGAACAGGCCCTGGTAGCGTCCCCGCTCGCGGGGGCTGAAGAGGTCGCCGATCACCGCCAGCGAGATCGGGAAGAGCGCGCCCGCGCCGATGCCCTGGAGGGCGCGGAAGGCGATCAGCTGGGTCATGTCCTGGGAAAGGCCCGAGAGCGCCGAGCCGACGAGGAAGAGCGCGATGCCGATCATCAGCAGCGGCTTGCGGCCGTAGGCGTCGGAGAGCCTGCCGTAGATCGGCCCGGTGATCGTCGAGGTGAGCAGGTAGACGGTGACCACCCAGGTGTAGAGGCTGTCGCCGTGCAGGTCGGTGACGATGCGCGGCAGCGCGGTGCCCACGATGGTCTGGTCGAGGGAGGCGAGGAAGAGGCCGAGCAGCGTGGCGCCGAGCACCGCCATCCGGGCGCGGTGCGAGATCTGCACCGGGGCGTCGGCCCCGGCCGGAGGCGCGGTCGTGGCCATGGGTGGGTCTCCCTGGGGTCCGGGCACGGTCAGGCCGCGGCGGGGCGGTCGCCAGCGGGCGCTGCGGTGTCGGCCGTGGTCGCGTCGCCGGCGGCGGACCGGCGGGAGAGCGGCGACGGCCACCAGTTCCAGCGGCCCAGCAGGGTCACCACCGCCGGCACCAGCACGGTGCGGATGAGGAAGGTGTCCATGAGCACGCCGGCCGCGATGCCATAGCCGATCTGGCGGATCTGGTCGGCGCCGGCCGCGTTGCCGGCGGCGACGGCGAGCACCGCGAAGGTGCCGCCGAGGATGATCCCGGCGGTGGTCACCGTGGTCCCGGTGGCGCCGACGGCGCGGCGCACCGCCTCGGCCAGCGGGAGATGCTGCGCCTCCTCGCGGATGCGCGTCATCACCAGGATGTTGTAGTCGGAGCCGAGCGCCATGAGGAAGACGAACATCAGGAAGGGCAGCACGAAGTTGATGCCCTGCGAGCCGCCGATGTGCACGAAGACGATGGCCACGGCGCCGAGCGCGGCGAGGTAGGAGAGGAGCACGCTCACCACCAGGTAGAGCGGTGCCACCAGGCTGCGCAGCACCAGCGCCAGCAGCAGCGCGATCAGCACCGCGACGATGGGGATGACCATGGTCAGGTCGTCGTGGGCGAGGTGGCTGACGTCGTAGGCGAAGGCGGGGAGGCTGTAGACGCCGCTGTCGACGGCGCCCACCTGGCGGGCGATGGCGGTCGCGGTGTCCCGCAGGCCGGGCACCTCGGCGAGCGCCCTCGGCGACGAGGTGTCACCGCGCAGGGTGGCGGCGGAGAGCTTCACGGTGCGGCCGCCGTCGGCGACGTACTGGCCGAGGGTGCGGTAGCGGTTGTAGTCGGCTGCCGACACCCCGGCGGGCGGTGCGCCGGTCGCGAGCAGCTGCTGCGGGTCGCGCCCGGTGAGCGCGTGGATGCGCGCGATCTGCGCGGCGCCGAGGCCGAGGTCGAGCGGCCCGGTGACGCTGCCGACCCGGCCGCTGGCGCGGAGCTGCTGCTCCGCCCGGTCGACCGCGGCCAGGTTGCTCCACACCGGCTGGGAGAAGCGCAGCACCACGTCGGTGGGGTTGGGCGGGGAGGGGTGGTGGGCGGCGAGCACCGCGGTGCCGGCCGCCGAGTCGCTGCCCGCGGGGCCGGTCGACCGGTCGGCGAAGCCCGCGGTCGGTGCGGAGAGCGAGCCCGCGGCGAGG
>JAXDLS010000113.1:0-2713 GCA_034666485.1 Chloroflexota bacterium | reverse complement strand
GGCGCCCACGCCCGCTCCCGCGACCCCGGCGCCGGCGCCGCGTCCCACCCCCGCGCCCCGCGGGCCCGTCCCGGGCACCGGCGTGCTGGGCAGCGCGGTGCTGCCGCGGCTCCCCGAGACCGGCGCGCTCGCCATCCCCGGGGGCGCTGGCGGGGCGTCCGGAGCCGCAGGAGGCGTGGGCGGCCTCCCCCGCCTCCCGATCTCCGGCTCCGACGGAGGCACCGGCGGCACCTCCTGGTAGCGACGGCGCAGCGCGCTCACCGGATCGAGCCCTCCCAGTCGGCGCGCATCGCGCCGAGCAGGGCGGCCGCCACCGGGGCGGAGTCGAGCCCGATGTCGAGCTCGTGGTTGCGCGCGAAGCCGCCCGCGGTCCAGTTGGCGCTGCCGAAGAGGACCCGACGGCCGTCCGCGACCGCCGCCTTCGCGTGCAGCTTCTCGCCCTCGCCGCGGTAGAGGCGCACCTCGACCCCGGCGGCGCGGAGCAGCTCGGCGGAGGCGTCGCTCGGCCGCTGGCCCGGGTCGAGCAGCAGGTGGACCCGCACCCCACGGGCGTGCGCCCGCTCCAGGGCATGCACCACCGCGGTGTCGGTGAGCACGAAGAGCTCGAGGTCGAGGGTGGCACGCGCCCCGTCGACGAGCTCGAGGGCGAGCGGGTGGATGCCGGTGTCGGGGAGGGTGGTGGCGATCACCACCGCGGGATCGACCGCCTCGGGAGGGACCGTGACCGCGTGGCCGGTGGTGGCCAGGTCGCGGATGAAGACCCGCTCGAGGTTGACGGCGGCCGGCCCCCGCACCAGGGCGTCGAAGTCGTGGTTGCGGTCGGAGGAGCTGCCCCAGTTGATCCCCCCGACCACGGCCGCGTCGCCGCCGTCGACCACGAGGAGCTTGACGTGGTCGATCATCTGCCGCCGCACCGGGTAGAGCGACACCGCGACTCCCGCGGCGCGCAGGTGGGCGGCCGCGGCCTCGCTCGCCGGAACCGACGGGTCGGTGATGAGGGTGACGTCGAGCCCCCGACGGTGGGCGTCCACGAGGTCGGCGGCGAGGTCGGCGCGGCCGAGCTCGTAGACCTCCACGTCGACCCGGTGGCGGGCGCTCTCGATCAGCCGCCGGATCACCGGGAAGGCGACGACGCCCCGGGCGAGGATGCTGACCGTGTCGCCGCCCACGGTCGTGGGCGGGGCCGCGGCGCCGGGATAGGCGGTGACGTCCGCGGCGGGCGCGCCGCGCGCGGGCCCGGGACCGCACCCGCAGACGAGGAGCACCAGGACCAGCGCGGCGTGGGGGAGGCGAAGGCGGTGGAGGAGGGACATGCCGCGACACTACTACTGAAATGTATACCTGTCAAGGCAGGACGACACATGAGCTTGGCGGGGAGTGCCGCGGCGCGGCTATACTTCCCCGGCGCGTCCCGCGGAGGTTCGTTTGGGTGAAGACAGCTCTTTCAGTTCTCCAGGTCCTCCTGGCCGTCCTCGTCATGCTTGGCGTCTTGCTCCAGACTCCGAAGGCGAGTGGTCTGGGCGGGACGATCGGAGGCAGTGGGGATATCGGTGGCGGCTACCGTCGCCGTCGCGGCCTGGAGCGGAGCCTCCTCCGAGTGACCGCGATCCTGATCGGCCTGTTCGTGGTCCTGTCGGCGATCAACACGTACGTCGGGTCTCACTGAGTCGGGGACGGCGCCGCGCCGTCCAGCTCGCCATCGTCGCCGGGGTCGCCGGGGTCGCCGCCGGCGGCACCATCGCCGCCTCGACGTCGGCCTTCCATCCGGTGGCGCCGGCCGACTACCGCGAGGCGGTGGTCGCCCCCCACCGCCCGCTGACCCTCGACCCGCTCTTCGGCCGCGACGACGCCGCGGTCCGCGACGTGGGACACCTCCTCTATCGCTCGCTGCTGCGGCTCGGCGCCGACAGCCGCCCCACCGGCGACCTCGCCGCCACCTGGACGGTGAGCAGCGACGGCCACACCTACGCCTTCAGCCTCCTCGCCGGCGGGCGCTGGTCGGACGGCAGCGTGCTCACCGCCCGTGACGTCGCCGCCACGGTGTCGCTGGTGCAGTCCTCCGACTTCCCCGACGCCCAGCTGGCCGACGCCTGGAAGGACGTGGCCGTCACCGTCGACTCGCCGACCTCGGTGACGATGCGGCTGCGACGCCCCCGGGGCTCGTTCGCGGTCGCGGTCGCCGAGCTCCCCATCCTCCCCACCGCGGCGATCGCGCAGCCGGCGGCGCAGCTCGCCCGCGTCGCGGCCCGGCCGCTCCCCACCTCGGGTCCGTACCGGGTCGCCAGCTCGGACGCCGCCACGGTGCGCCTGGTGACCAATCCCCACGCGCAGCGCGCCCCGCCGATGCGCACCGTCGAGCTGCGCCTGGTGTCGAGCTTCGAGGAGGCCCTGCGCCTCTACGCCGCGGGGCAGACCGACTCCGTGCTCACCACCACCGCGGGGCAGCGCGCCGAGGCCGCCGCGGTGCCCGGCACCCGCCTCCACGACATGCTCGGGTTCGGCACCGTGCAGCTGCTGTTCAACACCGCCGGCCACGCGGCGGGTCTCGACCACCCGGCGGTGCGGCACGCGATCGCCTTCGCGATCGATCGCCGGGCGCTGGTTGCGGCGGTGCTCCCCGGCGGGGGCGTGCCCCAGCCCGATCCCATCCCGCTGGGGGTGCGCTGGGTGCCGCACCCGGCGGTTCCACCGGCCGACCCGGCGCTGGCGGCGC
>JAXDLS010000112.1:0-3541 GCA_034666485.1 Chloroflexota bacterium | reverse complement strand
AGGTCGGCGGCCATGCCCGCGCAGTCGCCCACGTTGTCGCCGACGTTGTCCGCGATCACCGCGGGATTGCGGGGGTCGTCCTCGGGGATGCCCGCCTCCACCTTGCCCACCAGGTCGGCGCCGACGTCGGCCGCCTTGGTGTAGATGCCGCCCCCGAGGCGGGCGAAGACGGAGATCAGCGAGGCGCCGAAGGCGAAGCCGGTGAGGGCGGCGAAGTCCTTGAAGAGGCCGTAGGCGACCACGACGCCGATGAGGCCGAAGCCGACCACGAAGAAGCCGGTGACCGCGCCACCGCGATAGGCCATGCGCAGCGCCGGCTGGATCCCGCTCCGGGCGGCCTCGGCGGTGCGCAGGTTGGAGCGCACCGAGATGTTCATGCCCACGTAGCCGGCGGCGCCGCTGAGCACCGCGCCGAGCACGAAGAGCACCGCCGTCTTGATGCCCAGGGCGAGGCCCAGGAACACGGCGATGACCGCGCCGATGACCGCGATGATCGTGTACTGCCGGTTGAGGTACGCCTGCGCCCCCTCCTGGATGGCCTGGGCGATCTCGCGCATCCGCTCGTTGCCCTCGGGCTGCTTCAGCACCCAGAAGATGAGGTAGATGGCGTACAGGAGGGCGAGCCCGCCGGCCAGCGCGATGGGCACGAGAACGTTGACCGTCATGGGCACCTCGTCGGCATCGGCGACCACAGAGAAGGAATGGCGGCCGCGAACCGGGGGATTGTAGCCGCTCGGCGGCGCCGATCGCGCCCTGGCATCCGGGCCCGCTGCTACCGTTCCAGGCCATGGCAGACAGCCCGCAGGGCACCGTCATCGTCGCCGTCGGTGACGAGATCCTCGGCGGCTTCACCCTCGACACCAACTCCCACTGGCTGGCCGGGCAGCTCCGCGAGGCGGGCTTTCCCTGCATTCGCATCGCGGTGGTCCCGGATCGCTCCCCGGCGATCGTCGAGGCGGTGCGTGCCGGCGTCGACGATCCCGCGGTCGCCCGGGTGCTGGTCTGCGGCGGGCTCGGCCCCACCCCCGACGACCGCACCCTCCAGGCCCTGGCCACCGCCCTCGACCAGCCGTTGGAGGTGCACCCCGACGCCGAGGCGCACGTCCAGCGCGTGGTCGACCGGATCCACGCCGCCGGCTGGATCGACAGCAACCGGATGACCGAGCCGAACCGGAGGATGACGGTGGTGCCCCGGGGCGCCACCGTGCTCACCAACCGCAGCGGCATGGCGCCGGGGCTCGCCTACCCCCTGCCCGCCGCCGGCGGGGTGGAGCGCTGGCTGCTGGCGCTGCCGGGGGTGCCCCGCGAGCTCAAGCGCATCTTCTCCGAGGAGATGCTGCCGGTCTACTTCCGGGGCGGCTCGGCCCCCATCGTCGTCGAGCTCCGGTACCGCCACGCCATCGAGGCGGAGTTCTTCGAGCCCATGCGCCGGCTGGAGAGCGAGTTCCCCGACATCCTGGTCGGGTCCTATCCGCAGACCGAGACGAGGGAACTGGTGATCCGCGTCCGGGGCGCCGACGCGGACCGGGTGGAGGCGGCGCTGAGCCGGATGCGGGAGCTCCGGCCGCCGTCGCCGGAGCTCTCGGGCTCCGAGCGCTGACGCGCTCCCCGGATGGGCGAGCGCCGCGGGAGCCGGAGCCGGGGGTGGCCCCGGTCCGGCTCCGCGCCGGCTCAGGCCGTCTCGGTCTGCTTCATGTTGCGGGCGCGCGGACCCTTGGGGCTGTTCACGACGTCGAACGTCACCGCCTGACCCTCCTGGAGGGCGTCGAAGTCGACGGTGCTGAGCTCGGTCCGATGGAAGAAGACCTCGTTGCCGTCATCGGCGCGGACGAAGCCGAACCCACGGTCGTGGATGATCTTCTTGATGCGGCCTTCGGGCACTGAGGCTGTCCTCCGGGACGTGCTGACCACGGTCCGGTACCCAGACGTGCTCCCGACCACGATGGGACGGCCTCGGTCAGCGGGAGACGCTGCGAGAACACGCTGAGAGGTGGGCCGTGCGGCGCTCGCCGGACCGCCCGGTCCGGGCCTGCGCAGTGCGGCGCCTCGACCGAGGATACCAGGGCCGGACCGATGACGGGCGTCGCATCACCTCGGCCCGCCGCCCTCCTCCAGCGCCCTGGCGGAGGCCCCCTCGCGCTCCCGCCGCCACTCCGAGAAGAGGTCGCGAGCGCTGTCCGGCAGGGAGCCGTAGTAGTCGTCCGGATCGAGCCGGTCCGGCCACGGGTCGGCCGCCGCCACCGCCGGCTCGCGACGTGCGGTGGCCGCCCACACCTCGCCGACCTGCTTGGCCTCGCCGCCGCCGCGGCGGAGGCCGTGACGCGCCAGCCAGGGGCGGCGGTCGTAGGGCGGCGCCTCGACGACGCGGCCGGTGAGGTCGCACCACGAGGTGGCCAACAGGCCCGCCACCCCCACCTCGCCGAGCCGCGAGAGCAGGTCGGCGGCATGGCGCGCGGCGACGTCCTCGGCGACGGTGACGGTGTCCTCCACCGCCGGCGGCGGCGGCGGCCCGGGCGCCGGCTCCTCCTCCGCGGGCGGTGGCTCCCGGGGCTCGCCGGAGGCCACCCCGGTGGTGACCGCCAGCGCGGGTGGCGTTCCCCGGGGCGCCGCCAAGCGCAGCGCCAGCTGGGCGAGGAACACGGTGGGAGCGGGGTCGAGGGGCTCGTCGGCGAGACGCAGGTGCTGGGGGAGCACCAGCAGCCCGAGCTGGTCGAGGTGGGGGGCGAGCAGCGCCGGACGCACCGCCCGGGCGATCAGCAGGTCGCCGGCACCGAGGGTGAGCAGGCAGCGGTCGCCCCGCGCGTGCACCCGCTCCGCCATCAGCTCGACCCAGGCCGGGAGGTGGGTGATGCGCCGGGGACGGACGGTGGTGGCCGGGTCGTGGCCGAGGTCCCAGGCGAGCACCGCCGGATGGTTGGAGAAGGCGTCGAGCAGGGCCTCGAGCCAGGCCACCCCCGCCTCCTGCATCAGCGGATCGGCGTAGGGGTCGCGGGGACCGCCGGGCTCGACGCTGCCCTCGCAGATCACCCGCACGCCGGTGCGCGGGCTCCTGCGGTCGACCATGTATCGGGGCAGCATCACGCAGTCGCCGAAGGTCTGGATGAAGAGCACCGGCACCACCCCGAGGGAGAGGCCGCGCGCGGTCTCGAGCAGGTCGCCGAGCTCGCCGATGCGGCGCCGGCTCACCCCGCGATGCGAGGGCATGAAGGCGTCCCAGGGGAGATGGACGCGCACCGCGGGGAAGCCCTCCGCCCGGGCCGCGGCGAGGTCGGCGGCGACCCGCACCGCCGGGAACGCCTGCCAGAGGTAGGGGCCGGTGGACGCCGGCCAGTAGGTGACGCCGCAGAGCAGGGGGTCGCCGGTGGCCGTACTACTCCCCCCGGAACTCGGCCGGGCGCTTGCCGAGGAAGGCCTGGAGGCCCTCGGCGGCGTCGGCGGTCTGGAAGACCTCGAGGAAGGCGCGCATCTCGGCGCGCAGCCCCTCCTCGACGGGGCGGTCGAGGCCCTCGAGCACCGCGCGCTTGGCCAGGCCGAGCGCACG
>JAXDLS010000111.1:0-4798 GCA_034666485.1 Chloroflexota bacterium | reverse complement strand
TCCCGCCCCGGTGTTAGCGTCACTCGGGGGCCGGGGCCGGGTCCGGAACGTGGGGGACGGACACCGCCTCCGCAGCGCCGAGTCCGGAGACGCACATGATCGACGAGGTGACCCTCCCCCGGCTGGTCGTGGCAGGCGTGTGCGCGGGCACCGGCAAGACCACGGTGACGCTGGGGCTGGTCGCCGCGCTCCGCCGCCGGGGCCGCAGCGTGCAGACCTACAAGGTCGGTCCCGGCTTCCTCGACTGCGCGTACCTCGCCCACGCCAGCGGCCGGCCCTGCCGGAACCTCGACGCGTGGATGCTCGGCGTGGAGGGGGTGTGCCTCTCGCTCGCCCACGGCGCCGTCGACGCCGACTGCGCGGTCATCGAGGGTGCCAACGGCATCTACGACGGCCACGGCCGCGGCCCCGACGAGGAACACGGCGCCTATCCCTTCCCGGGGAGCACCGCCGAGCTGGCCCGCATCGCCCGCTCCCCGGTGATCCTGGTGCTCGACGCCGCCGCCATGGGCGAGACCGCCGCGGCCATCGCCCTCGGGGTCCGCCAGCTCGACCCCCGGCTGCGGCTGATCGGGGTGGTGCTCAACAACGTCGCCTGCGACCACCACCGCCGCCTCATCGAGGACGCGATCTGGGGCTGCGCCACCCTCCCGGTGCTCGGCGCGCTGCCTGCCGACGAGGCGTGCGGCATCCCCGAGCTGCACATGGGGCTGCTGCCCGTGGCCCAGGCGCCGCGGATCGACGCCGCCATCGAGCAGGTGGCCGACGCGGTCGAGCGCCACTGCGACCTCGAGCTGATCGAGCGGCTGATGGCCGCCGCCGAGCCCATCCCCGGGGTGGCCGCCGCCGCGCGTCCCGCCGCCGAGGGTGAGCGGGTGCGGCTCGGCGTCGCCTACGACGACGCCTTCTGCTTCTACTACCCGGAGAACCTCGAGCTGCTCCAGGAGGCGGGCGCGGAGATCGTCCCCTTCTCGCCGCTCGACGAGACCCTGCCCCGCGACCTCGACGGCCTCTACCTCGGCGGCGGCTTCTCCGACGTCTTCGCCGGCCGGCTGAGCGCCAACCACGCGCTGCTCGAGGCGCTCCGCCGCGTCCACGCGCAGGGGATCCCGATCTACGCGGAGTGCGGCGGCCTGATGCTGCTCGGGCGCTCGCTGCGCACCGCCGACGGCGCCGTCCACGAGATGGCCGGCCTGATCCCGGTCGAGGTGGCCACCCGGCCGGTGACCCCGCGGGCGGGCTACCGCACCCTGCGGCTGATGGAGGACTGCATGCTCGGCCCCGCCGGTGGCAGGCTGCGCGGCCACGAGTACCACGCCTGCTCGCTGGTGGGCCCGGGGACCGTGGAGGGCACCCGTCCCCGCCCCGCCTGGTCGGTGCACGACTCCGACGGCGAGCCGCTGGGCTGCGAGGGCTGGGTGGAGCGCGACCTGGTGGCCTCCTTCCTCCACCTCCACTTCGGCCAGGACCCGGGCATCGCCGACCGGCTGGTCGGGCGCATGCGCGAGACCAGCCGGCTCCGCCGCGCCGGGGGCGTGGTGCCCGCCTGACCGGTTCCGGGACCGGGTTCGATCTTGCCAACAGGTGTACGCTCACCGGAATGGCCACTCTTCCGCAGACCGTCGGCGACCTGCGGCGCTCGGAGTACGGCGTCGCCTCCGTGAAGGCGGAGCTGCGCCGCAACCTGATCCGCAAGCTCGGCTCCGGCGAGCCGCTCTTCCCGGGCATCCGGGGCTACGACGACACCGTCCTCCCCCAGCTGGAGAACGCCATCCTCGCCGGCCAGGACATCGTCCTGCTCGGTGAGCGCGGCCAGGCCAAGTCCCGCCTGGTGCGCGCTCTGATCACGCTGCTCGACGAGCACATCCCCGCCATCGCCGGCTGCGAGATCAACGACGATCCCTACGCGCCGATCTGCCGGCGCTGCCGCGACCTGGTCGCCGACCACGGCGACGAGACCTCGATCACCTGGATCGGGCGCGAGCGCCGCTACTCGGAGAAGCTCGCCACCCCCGACACCAGCATCGCCGACCTGATCGGCGAGGTCGACCCCATCCGCGTCGCCGAGGGCCGCTATCTCAGCGACGAGCTCACCATCCACTTCGGACTGGTGCCTCGCACCAACCGCGGCATCTTCGCCATCAACGAGCTCCCCGACCTCGCCGAGCGCATCCAGGTGGGCCTGCTCAACGTCATCGAGGAGCGCGACGTCCAGATCCGCGGGTACCGCATCCGCCTGCCCCTGGACGTCTACGTGGTGGCCACCGCCAACCCCGAGGACTACACCAACCGCGGGCGGATCATCACCCCGCTCAAGGACCGCTTCGGGGCCCAGATCCGCACCCACTACCCGCGTACCCTCGAGCACGAGATCGCCATCGTCGAGCAGGAGCACACCGTCTTCGACGACTCGCCCGCGGAGGTGCGCGTGCCCGCCTACATGAAGGAGATCATCGCCGAGATCACCCACCTGGCGAGGCGCAGCCCCCAGGTGAACCAGCGCAGCGGCGTCTCGGTTCGGGTCAGCATCGCCAATTACGAGAACCTGTCGAGCAACGCGCTGCGGCGCGCCATCCGCCGGGGCGAGAAGGAGGCGGTGCCGAGGATCAGCGACCTGCCCTCGCTGGTGGCCTCGAGCTCCGGCAAGCTGGAGCTGGAGACCTGGGAGGAGGGCGACGACACCGCCGTCTTCGAGAAGATCATCCGCACCGCCACCAGCAACGTCTTCCGGCGCCACTTCACGGTGCAGGAGTTCGCCGACGTGGTGCAGCGCTTCGACCGCAGCGGCTTCACCGTCGAGGTGAGCGACGGCGCCGTCGCCGACACCTACCTGTCGGCGGTGCGCGACCTCGGCGGTCTCGAACGGGTGCTGACCAAGCTCGACGAGCCCTCCACCCCCGCCTCGCAGGCGGCGGCGCTGGAGTTCGTGCTCGAGGGCCTGCACCTCAGCAAGCGGCTGAACAAGACGCCGGTGGACGGCAGCTCGATCTACGGCGGATGAGGACCCACGGCGGATGAGCAACCCCGACTTCCGGCCGCGACGCTTCACCTCCTGGGACGGCACCCAGGACCCGCTCGGCCCCGACGTCGAGGAGCTGTTCTCGCGGCTCAGCGAGGACGTCTTCCACGGCTGGGACTTCGAGTCGGCGCTGCGCCGGCTGCTCAGCCAGGGCTGGCGCGACCGCGGCGGCAAGCGGCTGCTCGGGCTCGAGGAGATGATGGAGCAGCTCCGCCGCCGCCGCCAGCAGCAGCTGGAGCGCTTCAACCTCGACGGCATCTTCAAGGACATCAGGGAGAAGCTCGACTCGGTGCTGCGCACCGAGCGCGAGGGCATCGGCGAGCGGCTGGAACAGGCGACGGACGACAGCTCCCGCCGGGTGCTGGAGCGGGTGGCGCGCAAGCGGCGCGAGACCCTCGACCGGCTGCCCGAGGAGCCCGCCGGCGCGATCCGCGAGCTGCAGCAGTACGAGTTCATGGACCCGCGCGCCGAGAAGGCCTTCCACACGCTGCTCGAGGAGCTCAAGCAGGGCATCGTCGACACCCACTTCAAGGAGATGTCGGAGCGGCTGCAGCAGATGTCCGGCCAGGACATGTCGATGCTGCGGGAGATGATCCACGACCTCAACGCGCTGATGCGCGAGCGCCTCGAGGGCATCCCGCCGGAGCAGCTGCAGAGCCACTACCAGGCCTTCCTGCGCCGGTGGGGGCGGATGTTCCCCGACGCGCCGGCGACCTTCGAGGAGTTCCTCGAGCAGCTGCAGAAGCAGCTCGCCCGGATGGACTCGCTGATGCAGTCGCTGTCCCCGGAGATGCGCCGCCAGCTCGGCGAGCTCATGGAGTCGGTGTTCGGCGACGCCGAGCTGCAGGCGGAGCTGTCCCAGCTCGCCGGGGCGCTGGAGCTGCTCTCGCCCCGGCAGCGGCTGGGCAACCGCTACTCCTTCTTCGGCGGCGAGGAGCTGCCCCTCGACGAGGCCATGGACCTGATGGGACGGCTGCAGTCGATGGAGCGCCTCGAGCAGGCGCTGCGCGACGCCTACCGGGGTCACGACCTCGATCCGGAGAGCCGCGACCAGCTGCGCGAGCTGCTCGGCGACGACGCCGCCGCCAGCCACGACCAGCTCCAGCGGATGATCAAGAGGCTGGAGGAGAGCGGCCTGGTGCAGCGCGACGGGCGCAGCCTGCAGCTCACCGCGCGGGGGATGCGGCGCATCGGCCAGAAGGCGCTCGGCGACCTCTTCAGCCGCCTCAAGCGCGACCGCTTCGGCAACCACGAGCTGCGCGCCGAGGGGGTTGGCGGCGAGCGCAGCGACGACAGCAAGCCCTACGAGTTCGGCGACAGCTTCGCCCTCGACGTCGAGAAGACGGTGATGAACGCGCTCCGCCGCGAGGCCGCCCTGGTCCGCGGCGCACCGCGCAGCGCCGGCGTGCTGCGCCCGACGCCGCGGCTCGCCCCCGAGGACTTCGAGGTGCACCGCAGCGACGCCACCGCCCGCTCCTGCACCGTGCTGATGCTGGACATGAGCCGAAGCATGCCGCTGCGCGGCTATTTCTACGCCGCCAAGAAGGTGGCGCTGGCGCTCGACTCGCTGATCCGCAGCCAGTACCCGCGCGACTCGCTGCACATCATCGGTTTCAGCGACATCGCCCGTGAGATCACCTCGGCCGACCTGCCTCATCTCAGCGTCAACGAGTACGTGTATGGCACCAACATGCAGCACGGGTTGATGCTGGCGCGCCGGCTACTGGCGCGCGACCCTGGCGAGAACAAGCAGATCATCATCGTCAGCGATGGTGAGCC
>JAXDLS010000110.1:0-2869 GCA_034666485.1 Chloroflexota bacterium | reverse complement strand
CGCGGGCCGCCCCCCGGCCCATGTTGACGTCGCGCGGCGGCGGCGCGTCGGCGTCGAGGCTGAGGGCGAGCAGCGCTCGGGCGGTGTACGCGCCCACCCCCGGGAGCTCGCGCAGCCCCGCCTCGTCCGCCGGCCAGCCACCGGCGGCGAGGCGCGCGGCGGCGAGGTGGAGGGCCCGGGCGCGGCGAGGGTAGCCGAGCCCGTCCCAGGCGCGCAGCAGCTCGTCGAGCGGGCTCGCGGCGAGGCTGGCGGGGTCGGGCCAGCGCGCCAGCAGCGGGCCCCAGCGCTCCATCACCCGGCCCACCGAGGTCTGCTGCAGCATCACCTCGCTGACCAGCACCGCCCAGGGGTCGCGGGTGTGCCGCCAGGGCAGGTGGTGGCGGCCGTGGGTGGCGTACCAGGAGGGGAGGGGCTCGCTCCACACGGGCGGATCGTAGCCGGGCCATCTTCTGGCAGACTCGGCGGCCGGTCGCGGCGGCACCCGCCCGCGGTGAGGCTCTCTGGTGGAGGATGCGCGCATGCCGCGGCACACGATCACGCTGATTCCCGGCGACGGCGTCGGCCCGGAGGTCAGCGAGGCGGCGCGCCGGGCCATCGACGCTGCCGGGGCGGACATCGAGTGGGAGGTGCACGACGCCGGGCTCGGGGTGGTCGAGCAGTACGGGCAGCCGATGCCCGACCACGTGCTCGAGTCGATCCGCCGCAACCGGGTGGCGATCAAGGGACCGCTGACCACCCCGGTGGGCAAGGGCATCCGCAGTGTCAACGTGGCGCTGCGCAAGGAGCTCGACCTCTACGCGCTGGTGCGTCCCTGCAAGTGGTACCCCGGGGTGCGCTCGCGCTACTCGGAGATCGACCTGATCATCGTCCGCGAGAACACCGAGGACCTCTACGCCGGCATCGAGTTCGCCGAGGGCAGCGAGGAGGCGCTGCGCCTGATCGAGACCATCGGCGAGCTCTCCGGCCGCGACATCCGCCGTGACAGCGGGATCAGCATCAAGCCGATCAGCGTGTACGGCACCGAGCGGGTCTTCCACTTCGCCTTCCGCTGGGCCCGCCAGCAGGGACGGTCGAAGGTGACCGCGGTGCACAAGGCCAACATCATGAAGCACACCGACGGGCTGTGGCTGCGCGTCGCCGAGTCGGTCGCCCAGGAGTATCCGGACATCGAGTTCGAGGACCGGATCGTCGACAACATGGCGATGCAGCTGGTGCAGAAGCCGGAGCTGTACGACGTCATGGTGATGCCCAACCTCTACGGCGACATCCTCTCCGACCTCTGCGCCGGCCTGGTGGGCGGCCTGGGGCTGGCGCCCGGGGGCAACATGGGGGACGAGATCGCCCTCTTCGAGGCCACCCACGGCAGCGCTCCGAAGTATGCGGGGCTGAACCGGACCAATCCCATGGCGATGATGCTGAGCGGGGTGATGATGCTCCGCCACATCGGGGAGCCCGACGCCGCCGACCGGCTGGAGACGGCCATCTCCGAGGTCATCGCCGAGGGCCGCCGGGTCACCTACGACATGAAGCCGGACCGCGACGATCCGACCGCGGTGGGCACGTCCGACGTCGCCGACGCGGTCATCGAGCGCATGGGCGCGTAGCCGTTCCCGACGCTCCTGTCACGGGTTCGTCAACGGCCCGACGCAGGCGGCCGCATCGCTGGCCGGGAGAATCCTCATGTGGATCATTCGGGTGGCTCCTCCCAACCTGCTCAGCACCCCGCCGCCAGCGCGGCGGCGCTGCGACGAGCCTGGGGTGACGGCATCGCCGCTCTCGGCCCCTCCGCCGAGCTGCCGGGACTGCGCTCGCTGCTCGACAGCCGGCTGACCGCGCTCGAGCAGCGCGGCACCCTCGACGAGCCCTCGCTGCTGGGAGTCGCCGAGGAGGCGGCCCACCTCGCCCTCGAGACCGGCTCGGCCGACCTGGCCCGCACGCTCAGCAAGCGGCTGCGCCGCTCCATCTACGAGTACCTGCTCGCCCTCGACGCCGCTCCCGCCAGGTCGACGCCGGCCGCCCCGGTATCCCCGCTCGAGCCCGTCCGCCCGGCGCGCTGGGGGCAGGTGCTGATCGGCGTCGAGGAGGCGGAGGCGGCCCAGCGCGCCGGCGGCGACCCGGCTCTGAACCTCGACCTCGGCGGCGTGGTCGGCGCCGATGACACCGTCACCGCCGAGGTGGCGCGCGCCATCGGCCGCTCCGAGAGCGAGCACGCCTGGAGCGAGGCCGAGGCTGGCCGCCTGGTCGACCTCGCCGACGCCGCCACCGAGGAGGTCGGCGCGCTGCGCTCCCTGCTCGAGGAGGCGATGGCCCAGGGCGTGGAGGTCGACGTCCCCGCCCCCGGCGGCGGCGTGGCACCGGAGCCGCCGTCGCCTCACGCCGCCGCCGAGGCCGCCGCCCTGGCCGACGCCGCCGCGGTGGCCGAGGCGTGGGCCGCCGCCGAGGCCGAGGCCAGGGCGGAGGCCGAGGCCCGTGCCGCCGCAGAGGAGGAGGCCAGGGCCGTCGCGGAGGCGGAGGCCCGGACTCGGGCCGCCGCAGAGGAGGAGGCCCGGCGCGCCGCCGAGGCCGAGGCCGCCCGGGTGTGGGCCGAGGCGGAGGCGCTCGCCGGCGCGATGCTGCGCGAGATCGAGGACGCCGAGGAGGCGGCCGCCCGCGCGGTGCTGCTGCGCCTGCGCCTGATGGACGCGCTGCCGCCCCCGGGGCTGCTCGACCCCGAGGCGATGCGGGTGCCGCCGACCTTCCGCAGGGACGCGCTGCCGGCGCCCGCCGCCCCGACCGCCCCGGCCGCCCCGGCCGCGTGGCCGGCGCCGCCGGCGACCCCTCCCGCGTCTCTCCCCACCCTGCACGCACCCCTGGCGCCGGTGGTGCCGCT
>JAXDLS010000109.1:0-4497 GCA_034666485.1 Chloroflexota bacterium | reverse complement strand
CGCTACAACGGCGTCTTCGACCCGCCCCGCCGGCTGATCACCGCCACCGGGGCCCGCCTGGTCGAGATGGGCCGGTGCCGCGACAACAGCTTCTGCTGCGGCGCCGGCGGCGGCCGCATCTGGATGGACGAGCTCGGAACCGGCGAGCGGCCCAGCGACCAGCGCATCCGCGAGGCCATGGAGATCCCCGGGGTGACCCACTTCGTGGTGGCCTGCCCCAAGGACGTGACCATGTACGAGGCGGCGGTGCGCGCCACCGGCGTCAGCGATCGCCTCAAGGTGATCGAGGTAACCGAGATGCTCGCCGTGGCGTTGTGCGATGGTCCGGAGCGGGGGGCGAGGCCGAGCCCGCGCCCCAGCAGGGCGACGACGGGAGGATCCGATGACGACGGCGAAAGGGTGTGACCTGCCCGAGGACCTCTACTACTTCGTCGAGAAGCACATCTGGCTGAGACCCGAGGGCGAGGAGGTGGTGATGGGCCTCACCGACGTCGCCCAGCACCTCGCCGGCAAGGTGATCGCGGTGACCATCAAGAAGCTGGGGCGGTCGCTGAGCAGGGGGCAGAGCGCGGCCACGGTGGAGAGCAGCAAATGGGTGGGGCCGGTTCCCACGCCGGTGTCGGGCGAGATCGTCGCCGTGAACTCCGACCTGATCGCCGACCCGGAGCTCCTCAACCGCGACTGCTACGGAGCGGGCTGGGTGGTGCGGCTGCGCTCCGGCAGCTGGGAGGAGGAGAGCTCCGCTCTGGTCACCGGCGTCGCGGGCCTCGAGACGTACCAGGCCTTCCTCGACCAGGAAGGCATCAGCTGCGAGTGACGTGAGCACGCGGTGGCCACCGTTCGCGGCTGCGAGCTGCCCGACGACCTCGCCTACGACGTCGAGCGCGACGTCTGGGTGCGGCGCGAGGGCGACGAGGTGGTCTGCGGCATGACCGACGTCGCCCAGACCCGCTGCGGGCGGATCGTCACCCTGCAGTTCCGCCGGGTGGGACGCCTGGTGGAGCGCGGCCGCAGCCTCTCCACCGTGGAGAGCGCGAAGTGGGTGGGCCCGTTCCCGGCACCGCTCACCGGCGAGATCACCGCCGTCAACGAGGCGGGCTTCGCCGCCCACCCCGGGATGGTGAACACCGACCCCTACGGCGAGGGCTGGCTGGTGCGCCTGCGCCCCACCCGGCTGGAGCGTGAGTGGCCGGAGCTGCTCACCGGCGAGGCGGCCCGGAGTGCCTACGCCGAGCGCATCGCCGAGCTCGACGTCCACTGCTACCGGTGCGTCAGCGCCCGGACAGACCCGGAGGACACAGCATGAGCACCGACACGCTGACCCTTCCCGGCGATCTCCGCTACGACGCCCACCATCAGTGGGCGAGGTGGGAGGACCCGGAGTGGCGGTGCGGGATCACCGCCTGGCAGGTGGAGGCCGCCGGCGACATGGTCTTCATCGGCCTGCCGGTGGTGGGCTCGCGGGTGAGCGCCGGCGAGGAGCTCGGCAGCGTCGAGTCGGGCAAGTGGGTGAGCGCGCTCTTCGCCCCCGTGGGCGGGGTGATCACGACGGTCAACAGCGCCCTGCGCGACGACCCGGCCACCGTCAACCGCTCTCCGTACGACCGGGGCTGGGTGTTCACCATCCGGCCCTCCGAGGAGCTCGTGGGTCTCGACGCCGAGGGGTACCTCGAGGTGATCCGGGCCGAGGAGGCGGCGGACGCACCGCGCATCAGGGAGCGAGCGGAATGACCATCATCGTCCCGATCCACCGCCGGCGCGATCCCGTCCCCGAGCACCAGGGGGCGGCGAACAGCCCCGCCCAGGTGCAGACCAGCCTCGCCGGGGCGGTGACCCTGGGCATGGAGCGGGGGCGCTTCGGCGGCAACGTGCACCTGCGCGGCCTCAACCTGCTGCTCCTCTACGAGAGCGGCTGCCGCGCCCGCTGCACCTACTGCGGGCTCGCCAAGGACCGGCCCGAGGTCAGCGAGAGGGCGCGCAACCACACCTTCATCCGGGTGAAGTGGCCCACCTACGGCACCGAGGACATCCTCGCGCGGGTCAAGGACGACTGCGGCGCCATGCAGCGGGTCTGCGTGGCCATGGTCCAGGACCACCGCGCCTTCGCCGACTCCAACGCGGTGATGCGCCGCTTCCGCGACGAGACCTCGATGGGCATCTCGGCACTGATCACCGCCACCGTGGTGCGCAGCCGCGAGATGGTCGAGGAGATCCTCGAGGCGGGCGCGGACATGTTCACCGTGGCCTTCGACGCCTGCACCCCCGAGCTCTTCGACCGCACCCGCGGCCGGGGCGCCCGGGGGCCGCACCGCTGGGAGCACCACTGGCAGGTGCTGCGCTGGGGCGTCGAGGTCTTCGGCCGCTTCAAGACCGGCGTGCACCTGGTCTGCGGGCTCGGCGAGACCGAGCGGCAGATGGCGGAGATGATCCAGCGCGTCCACGACTGCGGCGCCCACACCCACCTCTTCGCGTTCTTCCCCGAGGCGGGAACGGTGATGCAGGACGTCGACCCCGCGCCGATGGGCCACTACCGGCGCATCCAGGTCGCCCGCTATCTGATCAACCACGGGGTGGGCCGGGTGGAGGAGATGCGCTTCAACGACGCCGGGCAGATCGTCGAGTTCGGCTGCGACATCGCCCCGCTGCTCGCCGACGGCGAGGCCTTCATGACCTCGGGCTGCGCCGGCCACGACGGCCGCAACGCCTGCAACCGCCCCTTCGGGAACGAGCGCCCGAGCATGCGCCAGCGCAACCACCCGATGCCCCTCGACGCCGCCGCCCGCGCCCTCGCCGCGGTCGAGCTGCGGGAGGACCTGCGGACGTGACCGCCACCGCCGTCCCCCCGCTGGTCTCCGCCGCCGAGCTCGCCGACGGCTGGGAGATCGGCCGCCGCCACGGGGCGCGGATGAAGTTCTACGCCCCGGCGCTGAAGCGCTTCGCCACCGCCGAGTGGGCGCCGCTGCCCCGCTTCGCGGCGATCTCGCTGACCGGCGCCGACTGCGCCCTGCAGTGCAACCACTGCAGGGCCAAGGTGCTGGAGACGATGTACCCGGCGCGCCGCCCCGACGAGCTCTGGGAGCTGGGGCAGCGCCTCCATGCCCGCGGCACCCGCGGCGCGCTGATCACGGGTGGCTCGGCGCGGAACGGCACCGTGCCGTTCCTCCCCCACCTGCCGGTCATCCGGCGGCTGCGTGAGGAGCTCGGCTGGCGGATCGTCGTCCATTCCGGTGTCGCCGACGACCGCCTGGTCGAGGGCTTCGCCACCGCCGGCGTCGACGGCGTGCTCGTCGACGTGCCCCCCTCGGCGGCCGCGGTGCGCGAGGTGCTCAACCTCCCCCTGGAACCCGAGCACTTCCTGCGGATGATCGACCGGCTGGTGGAGCGCGGGGTGCGGGTGACCCCCCACGTCGTCCTGGGCATGCACGGAGGCCGCATCGACGGCGAGGCCGAGGTGCTCGACCGCCTGACCGAGTCGGGGATCGCGGCGCTCATCCTGGTGGTGCTGATGCCGCTTCCGGGCACGCCGCTCGCGGCGGTGCGACCGCCCGGCCCGGACGAGCTCGCCCCCCTCTTCGTGCGCGCCCGCCGCGGCTTCGCGGACATCCCGGTGGTGCTCGGCTGCGCCCGGCCGGGCGGGCCCCACAAGGCGATGACCGACCGGCTCGCCATCCTCGCGGGGTTCAACGGCATCGCCTACCCCGCCGACGGCATGGTCGGCCTGGCCACCGACCTCGGCCTCGTCCCGGAGATGCACGAGGTGTGCTGCTCGCTCTACGACGTGGAGACCTGAGCCGGTGACCTGGACCTCGCTGTGGCACCCCGGCATCCGCGGCGACCTGGGGCTCGCCGTCGACGAGGCTGCCCTCGGCTGGGTGGCGGCGTCGTCCCGGGTCGACATCGGGATCCTCCACCTCTACCGGTTCGACCCGGCCGCGGTGGTCATCGGCTACCACCAGGACCCACGGACCGAGACCGACCTCGCCGCCTGCGCCGCCGGCGGCGTCGAGGTCCACCGGCGGCTGACCGGTGGCGGCAGCATCCTCATGGGCCCGGGGCAGCTCGGACTCGCCCTCGCCCTGCCCCGCGCCGCGGTGTCCACCGCGGGCGGCTTCGGGCCGGTGTTCGAGGCGCTGAGCGGCGGCATCGTGCAGGCGCTGCGCCGCCACGGGGTGGAGAGCGTGCTGCGGCCCAAGAACGACCTCGCCGTCGGCGGCCGGAAGATCTGCGGCGTGGGTGCCTACACCGATGCGGCGGGCATGCTGCTGTTCCACGCGTCCACCCTCGTCGACGTCGACTTCGACCTGATGCTCGAGGTGCTGCGCATCCCCGACGCCAAGCACCGTGACAAGTTCGTGGCCCGCGCCCGCGAGGGGATGACCACGCTCTGCGAACAGGCCGGTCGGGACATCTCCGTCGAGAAGTTCGCCGACGAGATCGAGGAGGGCTACCGGGAGGCCCTGGGGGTGCGGGTCGAGCGGGGCGTGCTCGACCCGGAGC
>JAXDLS010000108.1:0-2661 GCA_034666485.1 Chloroflexota bacterium | reverse complement strand
GACGCCATCGTCGGTGCCGACCAGGTTCTCGTCGAGCTCGAGCCTCACGTACCGGTAAGAGGAAGGATCATCTCCTCGCGCGCGAGTCCGCCGCGCAGGCCATCGCCGGTCGCACGTCGGTCGGTGGTGAGGCTCGCAGCGGTGCCCGATGAGGCCGGCCCACCCCCCACTCAGTCACCAGAAGCTCGATCACCGCGTCAGAGGTGTTGTCGCCGCCAGGTGCAAGTAGAAGATCGGTGCGGGTGCGATCAGTCCGGAGCGGCGAAGCGGTACACGGTGCCCACCGAGGGCTGGACGAAGGCCTCGGGCATGGCCGCGGCGAGGCGGTGGGTGGCCCGCCAGCCGGTGCAGTGGGAGGGCACGAGCATCCCCACCCCGATGTCGCGGAGCGCGGCGACCGTGGGCGGGATGATGGCCTCGAAGAGCGGGCCGCTGAGGTGGAGACCGCCGACCCAGCCGGCGACCCGGCTCTCCCCGGTGAGGGAGCGGGCGTGGCGGAGGACGTTGACCGCGCCGGCGTGCGAGCACCCCGACACCACCACCAGCCCGCGGTCGCGGACGTTGACCACCACGTTCTGGTCGTCCCAGATCATCGGGTCCGGCTCCCAGCCGCCCTCCGGCGTCCTCGCCATGTGCGGCGGCATGCCGCGCTCGAAGTCGGTGGTGCGCTCCACCTGCCCGGAGACCAGCACGCAGCCGTCGATGATCAGGCTCGGCCCCCGCTCCTCGACCACGGTGAGCCCCTCGCGCTCCAGGTCGGCGGGGTTGGGCGGGGGCAGGCGCAGCTCGGCGCCGGTGGGTAGCACCGCCTTGCGCTCGCGCCATGCGTCGGGGTGGATGATCAGCGGCAGCCGGAGCCGCCCGTGGCGCTGGAAGAGCCCCTCCAGCCCGCCGTGGTGGTCGGCGTGGCCGTGGGAGATGGCGATGGCGCGCAGGTCGGTGACGTCGACCTGCATCACGTCGAGGTTGCGCCGCAGCCCGGTGGCCGACAGCCCGCCGTCGTAGAGGACGCTGCGCCGGGTGCCGTCGACCTCGACGCTGACCAGCGCCGAGAAGCCGTGCTCGGCGACCAGGCCGTCACGGTCGAGCCAGTCGAAGGCGAGGGGGAAGCGGCGCACCCCCTCCTGGCTCGCCATGAGGATGTCGACCTGGTTGTCGACGATCACGGTGACCTCGACGGCGTCGACGGGTCGCAGGCTGACGGTCATGCCTCCTCCTCGAACACCCAGGGGGTGGGCGAGCCGGTGAAGTCGGCCGCAGGTTCCTGCATGGTTCACACTCCCTGACGGCTGTGTGACGGGTCGATTCGGGCGCACGGCCCGGCCCGATGATGAGGCGCGTGATGACGCGTCTGCTGCGTGCCCTGGTGGCACTGGGGATCGCCTCCATCGCGGCGCTGTGGGCCGTGCCGGTGATGGCCGCGGCCGCCGTGACCCTGATTCCGAACCCGGCCCTGCCGGGAGGTCCACTCACCGTCCAGGGCACCGGCTTCTCGCCGACCACGACCGTCCGCCTCTTCTGGAACGGGGCCTACGGGACGGCTGCCGAGACCGTGATGGTGACCTCGGATGACACCGGAGCCTTCACCGAGACCACGACCGTCCCCGCGGCGGCGCCCTTCACACTCTCGGTCTGCGACGTGCCGTTCCCCGGCGACTGCAACGACTCCCTGTCGAAGGTGATCGTCGCGGACGTCACGGCGCCCGGTCCCACCCCGTTCCCGACGCCGCCTCCCAGCCCACCCGTGACGCCACCGCCCAGCCCGGAGGCCACGCCGCCGCCCCCGGTCGCCACGCCCACCCCCACCGCGGCTCCCACGGCAACGGCCCAGCCCACCCCGACCGCCCACCCCACCGCGAGGCCGGCACCCGCCCGGACCCCGACCCCGACCGCCACGCCGGCGCCCACGCCGACCCCGCAGTCGACGCCGGACCCCACTCCCTCCGAGACCTCGCCGCCGCAGGCCTCCATCGCCACCCCGCCCCTGGCGCCGCCCTCCTCCCCGCCGCCCGCGGCTCCACTGAGCTACGACCCCGCCGCCCACGTGCCCGCGATCGTCAACCTCCAGGTCACCGCCTTCGCCCTGCTCAGCATCGTGGGCACCGGTGGCCTGGCCGGCGCCGGGATGGCCCTCCGCCCGGCCGCCGCCGGCGGCCGCAGGTCGGGCTCGATCGCCTCCGGGAAGGTCAAGCACGCGAGATACACCGGCAGCGCCGGAGCCGTCGGCGACCGTTCGCGCACCTGGCGATGGCCGGGAACTCCGCTGCTCGACGGTCTCAGCCTCGCCCTCCCCGCCCGGGTCGCGCCCCGGTCGCCGCTGCTCGCCCGCCTCCTCGTCGACGGCGCGCACCTGCGCGCGATGCTCGGCTCGCTCTCGATGCTCGCCCCGGCGACGGGGGTCGTGCTCGGCGCCCTCGCCCTCCACGACACCGGCGCCCACGCCCTGCCCCCGCAGCTCCCGCTGCTGGCGGCGATCTGCGCCCTCAGCGTCGTCGACGCGATGGCGGGCATCGTCGCCGCCGTCGTCTTCGGGGGCGGCGTCGTCCTCACCGGCGGCCTCGCCACCGCCGACGACCTCCGGGTGCTGCTCGGCCTCGGCGGCCTCTGGTTCGCCGCCCCGCTCATCGCCAGCGCCGCCCGTCCGCTCCGCCGTCCCCCCGG
>JAXDLS010000107.1:0-6999 GCA_034666485.1 Chloroflexota bacterium | reverse complement strand
CTCTCGCGGAGGTGCTCGGCGGCGTGGCGCACCGCCAGCACCGCGGCCTCGCGCCCTCCGGCGTGGCCGCCCATGCCGTCGGCGAGCAGGAGCAGGCAGCCGCGACCGGGGAGGAGCGGCACCAGCGACCAGGCGTCCTGGTTCTCGGCGCGCACCGTGCCACGGTCGCTGACGGCGGCGAGCTCGAGCAGGAGCCCGCCGTCGGCGGCCCTGGTGGCCTGCGTCATCCGCGCCTCGGTCACCACCAGCCCCCTCCTCACCCGCGGGTGCATGTCCGTGGATGCCAGCATAGCGGCACCCACGCCCGCCCGACGCCCTGCGCCTCGCGCCACGGGCGCGGAGGCCGGGCCGGAGCGTGACGGCACGGGATCTCAGTCGCGGACGGGGATCGCCGCGCCCTCCCCGCCGGACACCACCACGCGGTTGCGCCCCTTCGCCTTGGCCTCGTAGAGGGCGGCGTCGGCACGGCGGAGGAGTGCCTCGGCGTCGTCGGTGCCGGCCGCGCAGCCGATGCTGACGGTGACGCCGACGTCGCCGGCGCCCTCGATGGCGAACGGACTGCCGGCGACCGCGGCGAGCAGGCGCCCGGCGAGCGCCTCCGCGGCGGTCGCGTCGGTGGCGGCGCCGAGCACCAGGAACTCCTCGCCTCCCCAGCGACCGACCACGTCCTCGAGACGGACCCGCTGGTGCAGCCGGTCCGCGACCTGGCGGAGCACCGCGTCACCGCCGGCGTGGCCCAGGGTGTCGTTGACCCGCTTGAAGTGGTCGACGTCGATCATGAGCACCGCCGCGGGCTGGAGATGACGGCGTGCGGCGGAGAGCATCTCGTGCAGCCGCTCCTCGAGGTGCCGCCGGTTGCAGATGCCGGTGAGCGCGTCGGTGCGCGTCACCGTCTCCAGCTCGGCATTGCGGCGGCGCAGCTCGTCCTGCAGCGACTTCACGCGCAGCGCGGCGCTCACCCGGGCGATGAGCTCGCTGGGCTCGAACGGCTTGCGCAGATAGTCGTGCGCGCCCAGGTGCAGTCCCCTGACCACGTCCTCGGTCTCGGCGTGCGCGGTGAGGAAGACGACGGGGATCTCGGAGAGCTCGGCGTCCTCGCGCAGGATGCGCAGCACGGTGTGGCCGTCGAGCCCGGGCATCTCCACGTCGAGGAGCAGCACGTCGGGGCGGAGCATCCGGCAGCCGCGCACCGCCTGGTGACCGTCCTCCGCCTCCTCGACCCGCAGGCCGCGGGCCTCCAGCTGGCGCCGCAGCATCACCCGCACCACCCGGGAGTCGTCGGCGACCAGCACCAGGTGCCCCTCGCTCACCGGTGCAGCCTCCGCTCGATCGCGCCGGCATCGACGACAAACAGCAGGTCGCGCCGTCTCGCCGTCACGGTGCCGCTGACCAGCGCGTCGCGCTGCCCCAGGGGCGCGTCGCCGACGCTGCCGTCGTCGAGGTGCTCGATCCCCACCACCGCGTCGACCAGCAGCGCGAAGGGCTCCGCCCCGGTGTCCAGGACGATCACGTGGGCACCGCCCGGCCCGAGCGGGGCGACCACGCTGAGGGCCCGGTCGTGCCAGCGCAGCACCCCGATCACGTCCGCCCCCAGGGTGGGCAGGGGCGTGACCTCGGCGGCGGGACGCACCTCGCGGCAGTGCTCGACGGGCACCGCGTAGTGCCCGTCACCATTGCGAAAGACCAGCATCGTGGTCATCGGCGAGCCTCCAGACGGGCGGCGAGCAGGGCGGCCAGGGCGCCGCGGTCGGGGCCCTGGAGGTCGCGGTCGTCGACCGCGACCAGGGAGCGGGCGAGGGCGGCGCGCGCCGCCATGAAGGCCCGGGCGGCGGCCTCGGCATCTCCCGCCGCCTCGAGGGCGACGCCGAGCGAGGCGTGGGCGGCGCCGTGGTTCGGCGCCAGGAATGCGGCCTGCCGGAAGCTGCGGATGGCGCGCTCGAGGTCGCCGGCGGCGGCCGCGGCCTCCCCGGCGGCGAGCAGGTGGCGGAGGTCGGGCAGGGCGGCGGCCGGCGGCGGCGGCGTCACCCGCTGCGGGCGCGGTGTCCGGGGCGCCGGCCTGGCGGCGGCTCGATGCCGCGGGGCGGGGGCGGTTCCGGCCCCGCTGCGGCGGTGGACGAAGGCGTCGCCGAGGCGCACCACCTCGAAGCCCGGCGGCGCCGACCCGCCGGCGTCCGAGGAGGCGAGGAAGAGCAGCTGGCCGGGGGCGAGGTGGGCGGCGAAGCGGGCGAGCAGCGCGGCCGCCTGCTGATCCCTCAGGTAGATGAGCACGTTGCGGCAGAAGATCACCTCGAGGCCGCCGGGCGGCCCCGGGGGTGCGTCCTCGGTGAGGCTGTTCCGCCGCACCTCCACCCGCTCGCGGAGCTCGGGGTGCACCTCGAAGCCGCCGGGCACGGGGCGCAGGTGGCGGGCGCGAAGCCGCGGGTCGAGGCCGCGCAGCTCCCGCTCGCTGTAGCGGCCGGCGGCGGTGCGGGCGAGCGCGCGGGTGGAGATGTCGGTGGCCATCACCCGCCAGCTCGACACCGGCGACTCGGCCAGGGTCATGGCCAGGCTGTAGGCCTCCTGGCCGTTGGCGCAGCCGGCGCTCCACACCGTCACCGGCCGGCCGGCGCAGTGCCCGCGAAGGTGCGCGGCGAGCGCGGCGAAATGCGCCTCCTCGCGGAAGAACCAGCTCTCCTGGACGGTGACCAGGTCGCAGAGGAGCTGGGTCTCCGGGCTGCCGTCGGTGAGCCGCCCGGCGAAGTCGAGCACCTCCGCCGCCGCCGCGGCCGCGGCCTCCACCAGGCAGCGCTCCAGGCGGCCCCGCATCGCCGCCTCGGGACGCAGCCCGATGGCGCGCTCCAGCGCCGCCTCGGCGAGGTGCATGGCGCCGTCCAGCCGTGTCATCGCGGCGCCGCCAGGACCGCGGCCCGAACCGCGGCGGCGATGCCGTCGAGGGCGGTGAGCCGCTCCACGGCACCGCGCTGCAGGGCGGCTCGGGGCATCCCGAACACGGCGCAGCTGGCCTCGTCCTGGGCGATCACCACGCCCCCCCGGCGGCGGAGCTCGAGCAGCCCAGCGGCGCCGTCGTCACCCATCCCGGTGAGCACCACGCCGACTCCGGCCGAGCCGGCATGGAGGGCGATCGAGCGGAAGAGGACGTCGGCGGAGGGCCGGTGGAGCGACGGCGGCTCCGCGGCGAGCGCCAGCCGGTGCGACCCGCCGAGGGCGAGGTGGACGCCGGCGGGGGCGATGTGCACGCACGCCTCGCGCAGCGCCATGCCGTCGGTCGCCATCTCCACCGGGAGCGCCGAGCTGCGGCGGAGAAGCTCGCAGAAGCCGTCCAGGAAGCGCTCGTCGATGTGCTGGACCACCAGCACGGCGGCGCGCAGGTCGCCGACCTGTCCCAGCACCCGCGCCACCGCGGCCGGGCCGCCGGTCGATGCGGCGATGCCGACCACGGGCATCCCCGAGCTCGGGGGGGTGGCCAGCCGTCCCCGGGTGTGCCGGATCACCTGGACGCGCCGGAGCAGGCGCACCCGTCCGCGCAGCCGGCTGGCGTCTCCGTCGGCCCAGCTGCGATGGCTTGTGAGGCACTCGAGCGCCCCCGCGGCGATGGCCTCGCCGGGAAGGCGGTCGTTCCCGGCGCCGGGGGCGTGGAGGATGAGGATGGGGACGGGCGAGTTCGCCATCACCTGGTCGATGATCGAGAGGCCGGCGTCGATCGCCGTCGCCGAGGCGGAGAGGTCGAGGGCGAGCAGGTCCGGGCGCAGCGCACCGGTGGCGCGTGGCGCCAGCGCGGCGGTGGTCTGCGCCACCACCGTGATGTCGCCCTCCGCCTCCAGCGCGTGCAGCAGGGCGCTGCGCGAGCCGCCGTCGTCGCTCGCCACCACGACGGAGATGCGCCCCCCGCTCACCCCCGCCCGCCCAGCAGGCGGTCGACGGCGTCGAGCAGCGTGGCCTGGTCGAAGGCGCTCTTGACGATGTAGCCGTCGGCGCCGGCCTCGAGGCCCCGGCGCCGGTCGTCGTCGCCCGAGCGTGAGCTGAGCACCAGCACCGCGGTGTTGCGCAGCACCTGGTGCGCGCGGATCGCCTCGGTGAGGGCGAAGCCGTCCATGCGCGGCATCTCCACGTCGGTGAGCACCAGGTCGACGGGGCGTTCTGCGAGCCGTGAGAGCGCCTCGAGGCCGTCGGCGGCGGTGCGCACCTCGTATCCGGCGCGCTCCAGGATCGACCGCTGCAGCTCGCGCACGGTGAGGGCGTCGTCGACGACGAGCACGCTGCGCCGAGAGCGCGGCGGCGACGGCGCGCCCTGCGGCACGGCGGTGGCGGGGATGGGGGCGGTGACGGCGGCGGGCCGGTGGGTCCGCCGGGCGCGCTCGATCAGCGCCCCGGGCTCGAGCACCACCAGCACCGACCCGTCGGCCTCGATGGTCGCGCCGGCGATCACGTCGAGGCGGGGCAGCAGGCCGCCCAGGCTCTTGAGCACCACGTCGCGGTGCCCCTCCAGGGCGTCGACGCGCACCGCGTGGGTGCGGGTCAGCACGCTGAGCACCAGCGCCGGTCCCTGGCCGCCGCCCTCGCCGCTGCCGAGGATCGCGTCCAGGTCGGTCACGGGCAGGGCGCGGCCGCCGGACATCACCATCGGACGGCCACCGGCATGGAGCGTCGCCGGGTCGCCGGCGCTCACCGCGGTGAGCACCGCCTGGGCGGGCACGGCATAGCGACGCGGTCCGCAGCGCACCACCAGGCAGGGCACCACCGCGAGCGTGATCGGGACCGACAGGCGGAACTCGCAGCCGCGTCCGGGGTCGTTGTGCACCTCGACGCGGCCGCGGATCGCCTCGAGCTGGGCGCGCACCACGTCGAGGCCGACGCCGCGCCCGGAGACGTCGGTCACCTCCCGCGCGGTGGACACGCCGGAGCGGAAGATGCCGGCGAGCGCGGTCTCGTCGTCGTCCTCGTCGCCGGCGTCGGTGGCCGTCCGGACCGCGTCGACGTCGATGCCGCGGCCGTCGTCGCCGATGACCAGGATCACCTCCGACCCGAGCCGCATGGCGCGGAGCCGCACCGTGCCGTGCCGCGGCTTGCCCGCGGCGGCGCGCTCGTCGGGCCCCTCGATGCCGTGGTCGACGGCGTTGCGCACCAGGTGGAGCAGCGGGTCGGCGAGCCGGTCGAGGACGTGCCGGTCGATCTCCGTGTCGTCGCCGCTCACCTCCCACGCCACCTCCCTGCCGAGGCTGCGCGCCAGGTCCCGCACCGCCCGGTGCAGGGGATGGGCGATCGTCGACACCGGCACCATCCGGGTGCGCATGGTCAGCTCCTGGAGCTGCCCCAGGGTGCGGGCGAGATCGCGGAACTCGGTGAGGGTCGAGGGCGGCTTCCCGGTGGCCTCGGCGAGGAGGTGGCCGGTGCGCAGCAGTGCCGACGACGACTCCGTCACCAGGCGGACCAGCTCGTCGAGGCGCGCGACCGGCACGGCGACGGTCGAGGCCTCGGAGCGCGGTGTGGGAGCCACCGGGGGCGGCGGGACCTCGACCCGGGCGGCCTCCGGCGGCGCCGCCGGCGCCTGTCCGGCGGCCGGGGCACGCGCCGCGGCACGGAGCAGCCGCTCCTCGAGGGCGGAGGCCTCCGCCTCGTGGTCCTGCTCGCGACCGGCGGCGTCGATCACCGCACGCAGCCCGTCGACCGCCGCCAGCGCCTCGTCGACGAGGTCGGCGGAGATGCCGGCGCGGCCGTCCCGGTAGGGCTCGAGCAGGTCCTCGAGGAGGTGGGCGAGGCGGGTGACCCGGGGCAGGCCGACCATCGCCGAGCCGCCCTTGAGGGTGTGCGCCTCGCGCAGCAGCGCAGTGACCGTCTCCACGCGTCCCGCCGTGCCCTCGAGGCCGAGCAGGCTCTCCGCCAGGCCGTCGAGCCGTCCCTGCGCCTCCTCCGCGAAGAGGCCGCGGAACTCGGCGTCGTGCCCGAAGGGCCGCTCGGCGGGGTCCATCCGGCTAGGCGCCGGCGATCCGGGCCGGGTCGAGCACGGAGTCGAGGTCGAGGAACGTCACCAGGCGTGCGCCGCTGCGGTGCACCGCCAGCGCTCCGTGCAGCTCGGGGGCGGCGACCACGTCCTCGAGCTCGCTCACCTCGGGAAGCGCGGTGGCCGCCAGCGCGCTCCGCCCCGCCGCGCTGTCCACCACCACCGCGTAGGCGCAGGACGGCGTGGGCACCGCACCGAGCAGGGCGCCGAGATCGAGGAGGGGCACGATCTCACCGCGCACGTTGAGCAGCCCGCGCACGCACCTCGGCGCGGTGGGCACCGGCGTGGGTCGCGGCGCGGAGACCACCTCGCGGGCGGCGGCGACCGGCACCGCGTAGGTGTCGTCGCCGACCGGGACGAGGAGCGCCCGCACCGGTCAGCGACCGCCGCCGGCGATCACGGCGACGTCGAGCTCGCCGGCCAGGCCCGCCTGCGCGGCGGCGGCGGCGGCGATCTCCTGGGCGGTCGCCGACACCTGCCTGCTGCTCACCGTGATCTGCTCCATCGCCGACACCACCTGCTCGGTCGCGGAGCGCTGCTGCTGCGTGGTCATGCGCACCTGGGCGCAGCTCTCGACGACCTGCTCCATGAGCGCCAGCCCCGCCTGCATCTGCTTGGCGCCCTTCTCCATCGCCATCACCGTGGCGTTGGTCTCGGCCTGGGTCCCCTGGACGATGTGGCCGATCTCCCCGGCGGAGGTCTTCGAGCGCTCGGCGAGGCGGCGGACCTCGTCGGCGACCACGGCGAACCCGCGCCCCGCCTCGCCGGCGCGGGCGGCCTCGATGGCGGCGTTGAGGGCGAGCAGGTTGGTCTGGTCGGAGAGATCGTTGATGAGCGTGAGGATCGCGGTGATGTCGGTGACCCGGGTGGCCAGGCTGAGGGTGCGCTCGCTGGAGACGCGCATGTCCTCCTGCGCCTGCTCGAGGGTCTGGCGGGTCTCCTCGGCCTGCGCCGCCACCTCGTCGAGGGTCTGCGCGACCGACCCCGCGGCGCGGGCCAGC
>JAXDLS010000106.1:0-3092 GCA_034666485.1 Chloroflexota bacterium | reverse complement strand
GTCGTCCTCGCCGCCGAGGGGCGGTTCGCCGTCTGAGCGGGCGCTCAGCAGGTCTTGGCGTCGATCGTGTGCTGCGCGTGGGGCGAGCCGGCCCACACGCGGCGGGCGGTGGTGTAGGCCCGCGCGTCCTGCTCCAGGGCCTTCTCGCGGATGTCGGCCAAGTCGCCCTTGCAGAGCCGCTCGGCCGACTTGAGCTTCAGGGTCTCGGGATCGACGCCGCCGGCGGCGCTCACCTTGATGAGCCCCAGGGCCGGTGCGTAGAACTTGCGCTGGTGGCCGCCGGCAGGGTCGAGGGGCGCGAACTCGTCGATCTCGAGCACGTTGTCGAAGCAGCCCACCGGGACGCAGACGTGCTTCTCGCCGGTCTTGAACACCGTCGCGCAGTCCTTGAAGTCCACCTTCGGGGCCAGGCCCTGGAGGTAGGTCTTCGTCCCCACCTTCGGCTTGGCCAGCATGGCGATCCCGGCCCGGGCGCCCTGGACGCCGGAAAGCCAGCTGCTCGGCGCGCCGGTGAGCACCCCGTTCTCATAGATCTCCGGGTTCTCGCCGAAGGTCCAGACGGTGCCGTCCTGGTCCTGGGAGACGAAGAAGATCTCCGCCTCGCTGGTCTGACCGTCCTGGATGTCCTCGTCGAACACCACCAGGGTCCGGACGCCATCGACGACCTTGGTCAGGTCGGTCACCGTGGTCACGATCTGATGCGGGTGCGGCTGGTTCTGGTCGTCGAGGACGACTCCGTCGAGGACGAACTGCATCCCCGGAGACAGCGGAAGGTACCTGTTCGTGACCTTCGGGCTGTTGGGGAAGTCCTTGCGGTCCAGCTTCAGCGGCGGGCCGCAGTCGGTGGCGGCCGGGCTCGCCGCCGCCGGTGTGGCGGTGGCCGGGCTCGAGGACGCCGCGGCCGGCACGAAGGTGGCCACCGCCAGGGCTGAGAGCAGCAGTGGGCCGACCCACGCTCGGCGAACATGCGGCAGACGAAACATCGGATGATCCCCTTCCTCACTGAACTGACTTCGGGGACCCCGCATTCACGAAAGAAATCCGCGGTGCCCCGTCCATAGAACGTGGCACCGCGGGTTGTCTTGTGCGCCGGCGGTTCCTCCGCCGTCAGCGACTGCGACGCAGTCGCAATCCCCGCACTCCACGCTCGCGGCGCTTGCCGAAGCGCAGGTACAGGGAGGGAACCAGGAACAGGTTGAGCAGCGTCGAGGTCAGCAGTCCGCCGATGATGACGACCGCCAGGGGGTACTCGATCTCGTACCCGGGCCGCGAGCCGAGAACCACCAGCGGCACCACCGCGAGACCCGTCGCCAGCGAGGTCATCAGGATCGGCGAGAGCCGCTCCCGGGCGCCACGCAGCACCAGCTCCGGTCCGAAGGGCTCACCCTCGACCTCCTCCAGGTGCTGAAAGTGGTTGATCAGCAGGATGCCGTTGCGGGCGGCGATCCCGAAGACCGTGAAGAAGCCCACCAGCGAGCCGATGGAGATGATGCCGCCACCCAGGTAGGCGCCGATGACGCCGCCGACCAGGGCCATGGGCAGCGTGCTCAGGATGAGCACGGCGAGCCGCCAGCTGCGGAACGAGGTCTGCAGCAGGAGCAGGATCGCCAGCCCCGCGATGAGGCCCACCCAGAGCATCTGGTCCTGCGCCCCCTGGCGCTCGGTGTACTCGCCGAGCACCTCCGCGTTGTAGCCACGGGGCAGCTGCATGCTGTCGACCGCCTTCTGCACGTCCGCGACCACCGAGCCGAGATCGCGACCCTGGACCGAGGCGGCCACGTCGATCTTCCGGGAGTCGTTCTCGCGGTCGATCGAGCTGGGGTTGGGCTGGACCCTGACGGTGGCGACGTCGCCGAGCCGCACCGCCTTGCCCGACGGGGTGTCGATGGGCAGCTCACTGATGATGGCCACGCTGGAGCGGGTCTCCGGGGTGCTCCACACGACGGTGTCGTAGGCCTTGCCGTCGCGGAAGATGTCGCCGACCTCCTCGCCCGCGACCAGGGTGGAGGCGGCACGGCGCACGTCACCCGGCTTCAACCCGTAGGCGGCGGCCTTGGCGAGGTCGACCTCCACCTGGATCTGGGGGGTGTCGAACTGCAGGTCGGTGTGGTCGTCGGCGATGCCCTTGATGTCCGCGAGCCGGTGCTGGATCTGCGCCGCCTCGTCGCGCAGAGTCTGCAGGTCCTGGCCGTAGACGCGGACGATGATCGGCTCCTTCGCGCCGGTGAGCACCTCCTCGATCCGCTCGTTGAGGTAGGTCATCACGTCGCGATAGACGCCGGGGTACTTGGCGATGACCTTGCGCACCCCCGCGAGGGTCTTGTCGAGGTCGGCGTCGGGATCGATCCTCAGCCAGTTCTCGGCGAAGTTGACCCCGGCGATCTCCTCGCCCTGGTACGCCTGGCCGATGTGGGCGCCGAAGCTGAGCACCCCGGGGACCTTGCGCAGGTCCTTGCCGAGGGCGATGACCATCCTGTCCTGCTCCTGGGCGGAGGTGCCGGGTGTGGTGAGCAGGTGGATCAGGAAGTCGCGCTCCTTGAAGGTGGGGAAGAAGCTCGACCCCATCTGCGGAAGCAGGATCACCGCGGCGGCGGCGACCGCGAGGAAGCCGAGGTAGACGCCGCGCGGCCGCACCACGATCCGCGACAGCACCGCGGTGTACCGGCGCTGCAGCCAGCGGGTCACCGGCGACTCGCGCCGCTCCACCCGGGTCCGGCTCAGCAGGATCAGGGTGAGCGCCGGGGTCACCGTCAGCGCCACCGCCATCGAGGCCACGATCGCCAGCGTGTAGGAGATCGCGAGCGGCTGGAAGAACGACCCGGTCAGCCCTCCGAGCAGGAACACCGGGATCGCCGCGGCGACGATGATCATGGTGGCGTAGACGATCGGGCTCCGCACCTCGAGCGAGGCGTCGAGGATGATCCGCGCCGTCGAGACCTCGCTGCCGGAGCGACGCGCCTCGCGCAGCCGTCTGAGGATGTTCTCGACGTCGATGATGGCGTCGTCGACCACCGCCCCCAGGGCGATCACCAGACCCGCGAGCGTCATCGTGTTGACGGTGTCGCCGCGGAGGTAGAGCACCAGCATCGCCG
>JAXDLS010000105.1:0-16086 GCA_034666485.1 Chloroflexota bacterium | reverse complement strand
GGTCCGCAGCGCCGCCGGGCGGCGCTGCGGCGGGAGGCGCTCAGGCGACGGTCCGCGACCCGCGGATGCCGCTCACCGTCTCCGCCAGCCCGGGCGCGTCGAGCACCTCGGCCATGACGCCGATCTGCTCCTCCCACACCTGGGCGGGAACGGCGCTGCGCACCTCGTCCTCGAGGATGTGATACACGTCGAGGCCCAACTGGACCTCCGCCAACGGACCTGCATAGGTGGGATCGCCGCTGACCACGGTGGCCGCCGACAGCCCGGCCGAGTCCGGGTCGGGCGAGCCCAGGATCACCATCAGCGACTCACGGCCGTGCTCGGCCGCCAGCTCCTTGATGGTCGCCTGGTTGTGCAGGTCCATGGCTCCCGACGCGGTTCAGACGAAGCACTCGCTGGCGGCGAAGACCACCGAACCGCCGGCCGCCTCGACGCAGGCCATGATGGCCGGCCCGGCCACTCCGTCGCGCTCACCGAGGACGACGACCTGTCTGCCTTCGAACACTGCGTCCCTCCTGTCAGCCGCCGCGGGTGAGCAGGACGCTCATCCCGTCGGACAGCTGCGACATCCTGCCAAGGAAGAGGCTGCCCTTGGCCAGCAGCATGACCCGTTCGGCCGATCCCTCCGGGCCCAGGCGCCGCAGCGCATGGGGCAGGTAGCAGACGGCCGAGGCGATGTGTCCCTGGGTGGGCGCGAATCCCGGCATGCCCCGCTCGGCGGCGAAGGCGTCCATGGCGTCGCGCCCGATCTCGCCGCGGCGCACCGCGAGTGCGGCCAGGGTACGGTAGTTGCGCTCGGGGACGTTGCCCGAGCCCTGCGGCTCGGTGACGTCGGGATCGTGCAGCTCGGTGGCGTAGTCGTCGACGTCGACCGAGCGCAGACCGAGCCGGTCGAGCGGCTCGAAGGCGAGCGCCTCCATGATCTGCGAACCGGAGGCGCCGGCACCGACCCGGTGGCGCCCCACGGCATCGAGGCGCAGCCGTGGCGCGCCGCCACCGTCCGCCTCGACCAGGATCGCGCAGGCGCCGAGCACGTCCTCGAGCACCGGCAGCCCGTGGCTGAGGTGGCCCTGGAACTTCATGCCCAGCTTGGGAAGCGAGCCACCGCCGACCACGGCGACGCGGCGGCACACCCCCGCCGACACCAGGCTGCCGGCGATCACCAGCGCCGAGAGCGGGCCGGCGCAGAAGTTCTTGACATCCGCGCCCGACGCCTGCTGGAGGCCGGCGGCGCCGGCCACCGCCTTGCCCATGTTGCCGCCGCCGCGCTGGTAGCGGTCGCCCACCGCCTCCTCCGAGCAGGAGATGACGTAGTCGATCGAGCCCGGGTCGGCGCCGGTGCGCTGCAGCAGGTCGAGGAGCGCGAGCGTCGCGGTCGCCTTGGTGACCAGGTTCTCGAGCAGCACGGTCGCGCTCAGCGCCTCGTCGCTGTCGTGGGCGGCGCGGAGGACGCCGCAGATCTCCTCGCCGGCGCCCAGTCGCAGGGGGATGGCGCCGGGGATGGCGGCGGCGGCCTCCACGTCCCCGGCGCAGCCCCTGGCGAGCGCCAGCCCGGCGGTCGCCGGCCGGTGCGCCAGCCGCTCGCCGGCGCGGGAGGCGACCCCGGGGTCGAGCACCAGCAGGTTGAACTCGTCCACCGCCGCCATGGCGCCGAGCAGGTCGAGCTCCTCCAGCACCCCGCCGTCCGGGCCGTCGGGCCGCGAGCCCTCGAGCGGGCGCGTGGCCCAGGGGCGCGGCGGCAGGCGGCGGGGATGGAGGTTGCCGATGAAGGCCTGGTGGGGCGCGTACGCAACCGCCTCGGCGTGCGATCGCAACGCGGCGCGGAAGGCGGCGGCGAGCTCGGGGTCGCGGGCCAGCTCGCGGGACGGCTTGCTGCCGTGACAGGCCATGCCCGGGGCGTGGACCAGCAGCTGGCAGGCGGCGGAGACGGCCACGCCCGGGGTCACGCCGCCATCATCCGGCATCCCCCACCACCGCCGCCGGGCCGGCGACCTCCGCGGGGTCGAAGATGGTGGGGCCGCTCACCGCGGTGCTCACCGCCCGCAGCGCGGTCTCCAGCAGGCGGCGGCGCCACGCCCGCTCCTCCGCCGCGGAGAGAGCGGGGTCGCCTGCCGGGAACTGGATGCCACGGGTGGGCACGATCCGTGGCGCACCGACGCTCAGCGCGATGGGGACGAGGTTGCAGAGCACCGCGGTGGGGATGCCGGCGCGCTCCAGCTCCTTGGCGAGCGTTGACCCGCAACGCGTCCCCGTCCCTCACGTCGCGGTGAGGATGGCGGCCTGCACGTTGGCGCGGCGCAGCTCGGCGGCCCACTCCACCCCGAAGCCCGCGGCGGTGGCCACGTGCGTGCCGTTGCCCGCGGTCACCAGGTACTGGTCGTGAAGCCGGCCGATCCGGCCCTCCGCCTCCATCTCCCGGGCCACGTCGAGGGGCAGGATGCGATGGGGGTCGGCGTTGGCGAGCACCGTCGAGAACCCGCCGTGCACCGATTCGAACTCGCCGGCAGCGAGCCCGGCGCGACCGGCCAGCGAGTAGCGCAGCCAGCGGCGGGCGCGCGCCGACTCCAGCCGGTCGGGGTTGCCGTGGGGCACCAGCGCCCCCTCGGTGACCAGCGCGACCACCGCCGAGCGGGGATCGGCGACCGGCGGCGCCGGTGTGACCCGCCCGAAGCCGCTCATGGCGATCTCCGTGGCGGCGCGGTCGCCATGCAACCGCGCCAGGAGGAGATCCACGGCACGCTCCGCGGCGCAGCGGTCGACGAGGCGGTTGCCCCGCACCGCGCGCAGCAGCACGTGGTCCACGGAGGAGAGGGCGTCACCGGCGGCCATCACGCCCACCGCGTGGGCGAGACGGCGCAGCGACTCCTCCATCCCCCGAGCGGTCTCGAGGCTGAGCACCACCGGGGCGGCGCCGGCCTCGACGGCGCCCGGATTGTCGCCGTGCATCGAGGCGACGGCGCGGCCACCGGCGGCGACGGCGCCCGCGGCCACGCGGGCGCAGGCGATGCCGTAGCGGCCGCTGGTGAAGGCGGGACCGGCGATGACCAGGTCGGCGTCGCCGGCGAGCTCGAGGATCGCACGCGCCGCATCGGGGTCCGAGGCGGCGCGGTCGTCGCCGCAGTGCACGGTGGCGACGATCTGCACGGCGTCGCCGAGCAGGGCCTGCAGCCGCCGTCCCGGTCCCACCGCGCCCTCACGGCGGGCGGGCGGCGCGCCGGCCGCCTCCTCGCCGCCGACCCCGGCGAAGAACTGGTTGAGGTAGTGGACGGCGCGCAAGCTCATGGCTCCGCCCGGAGGCGGCCCCAGCCGAGGGGGTTGAGCGATCCGTACACCACCGCGGTGGGCACCTCGAGGGCCGCATCCGCCGGTGCGCCCGCCACCGCCAGCTCGCGGCCGCCGAGGGCCCGCTCGACCGCGGGCAGGCGCAGCAGCTGGTCGTAGTTGCCGGTGCTCACCAGGGCGGTGGCGCGCTCGGGCGCGACCACCAGCGGGGGGCCGCTGCCGTCCACCCCGGCCATCTCGGCGAAGAGCCCGACGGCGGGGATCCCCAGGGCCTCGAGCCCGTCCATGGTGAGGGCGAGGTCGGCGTCGGCGTTGCCCGCACCCTCCTTGGTGACGATGGCGGCGTCGGCGCCGAGCGCGGCGCAGAGCCGCGCGCAGTGCGCGGCGACCAGCTCCTTGCGCGACTGCTCCACCGGCTCGGGGCTGAGCACCAGGCCGGCGAGACGCAGGTCGGCACCGTCGCGCGCACGCAGCGACCCCACCACGGGGTGATTCTGGAAGAGGTAGGTCGGGTTCTTGAGCCCGGGATGCCCGTACTGCCCGCTCACCACCGCGCCGTCCTCCAGCTCGTTGGGGTCGACGCAGACGGAGAGCCCGCCGGCGAGGGTGCCGCCGTAGACGAAGACGTCCTTGAAGGCGCCCTGGCACTGCAGCCGGGTGACGGCGACGACCCGGGGCAGCGCGTCCCCGGGGGTGCGCTGCAGGCTGGTCGGGGGCAGCTCCTCGACGGTGGCGGGAGGCTCGTCCAGCGCCGCCTCGGCGAGGTGGGCGGCCAGCCGGAGCGCACCGACCCGCAGAGCGGTGGCCACCGCCTCCCAGGCGGCGTCCTCGGCGGGCTCGAACTCGACCACGACGCACTGGAGGGCCGCCAGCGGCGAGAGCGGCGCGGCCGGGCCCGACATGTCCACCAGCGCCTCCTGCGCACGGGGCAGGTGGCCCGCGGTGACCACGGCGGCGCCGCGGAGCACGTGGACCCGGCCCTGGCCCTGGGGGAGCGCGCGTCCCAGCAGCCCGGGGAAGATCCCCGCGCCGCCGGGCCCCTTGGTGCGCGGCTCGACGGCGTCCAGCACCTTGACGATGCGCGCGCTCTCGCCCGGACGGGTCGTGGAGATCCGCACCCCGGCGAGCGCCGGGCTGCGGAAGCAGCCCTCGGCGGCTGCGAGCCCCACGGTGAGGCGGCCGTCGCGGAGCGAGGTGTGCGGGCCCAGGCACACGGTCTCGACCGGGTGCACGAACCGGCGAAGCGGCCCGACGAAGCCGGGCGCAGGCGGGGAGGCGAGCGCGGTGGCGAGGACGTCCATGGAACCTGGCGGCAGCGTATGGGAGCGCCCGTCTCGCCGCCACACCCCCGCGGGGGAGCGCAGGGGGTGGGCTGTCCCCCCGACCGCACGTGCCGCGCCGGCGTGGCGTAGGCTTGCGCGGCGCCGGCCGGGGCCGGCCGGGTTCACACGGGAGGCGCCGGGTGCCCCAGACCGAGGGCGGGAGCATCCACTGGGAGGAGGAGGGCGAGGGCCCGCCGCTCCTGCTCGTCATGGCATACGGGCTCGGGGGGGATGCCTGGGCGCCGCTCCGGCCGCTGCTGGGCGGGCACCGGCTGGTGCGATTCGACCACCGCGGCACCGGCCGGTCCGAGCTCTCCACCGACGACCTCTCCATCGACGCCCTGACCGAGGACGCCCTCGCCGTCCTCGACGCCGCGAGGATCGAGCGCGCCCACGTCCTCGGCATCTCGATGGGCGGGATGGTCGCCCTGTCGATGGCGCTGGATCACCCCGAGCGGGTCGCCGGCCTGGTCCTGGGGTGCACCAGCGCGGCACCGGTGCGGTTCGTGGGCGCGGGCGAGGCGGTGGTCGAGCTCATCCAGGGGATCACCCTGCTTCCCACCGACCTCGACTCCGGTCTCGACATCGTGCTCCCCCTGGTGTTCGGCGACCGCTTCCTCCGCGAGGACCCGTCGATCCGGGAGCTGGCGCGAACGCTGGCGGGCACGATCACCGACGAGACCGCCGCCGCCATCATGCAGTCGCTGTCCCAGCTGGCGGTCGGCGACGTCTTCGATGTCACCGGGCGGCTGGAGGAGATCCGGGTCCCGACCCTGGTGCAGCACGGCGACGCCGACCGGCTGATCCCGGTGGCCGCTGGCCGCGAGCTGGCCGGGCGCATCCCCGGCGCCGAGTACCAGGAGCTGACCGGCGCCGGGCACGGCTATGTCATGGAGCAGCCCGAGCAGGCGATCCCCCGTCTCCTCGACTTCATCCGGGACGCCGCGCGCCGCTGAGCCCGAGGTCGATCCCTACTCCGTCCGCTCCAGGGCGGCACGGTCCCAGGCGGCCAGGTTCGCGGCCGCCTCGTACGTCGTCTGCAGAAAGCGCAGGAGGGTCGCATCGGGGTCGTCGGCGCGCCGCATCTCCTCGTAGGGCAGGAGGAACTCGCCGAGGTCGGCATCGTAGTGAGCCGCGGGGATGTCGAGCGGATACTCGCGAAACCCCGCGGGCTCCGGGTACGCGTAGGCGTAGAAGGCGGCTCCCCTCCCCATCCCTCCCGGCCAGAATCCGCAGCTGCTCACCTCGTGCGAGTACGCCTCCGTCATCACCCAGTCCGGGCAGTTGGGGACGCCCCCCGGATGCTCGGGAGCCGTCCGTCCGGAGAACCGCGTGACCGCCAGGTCGCACGCGCCCCAGAAAAAGTGGACGGGGCTGGCCTTGCCGACGAACCCGGCGCGGAAGTCACCCAGCACCCGCTGTGACTGGATCAGCACGCGCGAGAACCGGGCGGCATCGTCGGGCTCGTAGGTCCGGTGCAGATGATCCTCTGCGAACGGGATGACGTCGGGCATCTCGACGGGGGTCGCGTGGATGGAGACCTCGAGGTCGAGCTCTCGAAGCGCGTCCATGACGCCGTGGAAGAGGTCCGCGACCGACAGCGAGCCCAGCTCGAGCTCCCGGCGTGCACCGCCGGCGGTCGTGATCACGAGCACGTGGTCGACGAGGTCGAAGTCGATCTGGAAAGCGCGCGTTCCGTGGTGCATCAGGCCGGTGGACAGGCCACGCGACGTCACCTGGAAGGCGACGTTCCACCAGTGGTTGAGCTTCGGCGTGCACGCCAGCTTGACCTTGCCGACGATCTGTGTCCACAGGTGCAGGGTGGCGTACGTGTCCTGCCACTCCTCGAGCGGAAGGGCCGGCCAGGCCACGCCGGTGCGAGGCGGTGTCGGGCGCATGCCGCAGACACTAGCAGCCGGCCCGACCCCGGAGGCCGCGGCGGTGGACCCGCCTGACCCCCGGGGCCGACCGCGTGCCGATCAGGCGGCGCGCACCTGCCCCGCCCGCGGGCCCTTCGGGCTCGCCTCGACCTCGAACGTGACGGACTCGCCGCCGCTCAGGCGGTCGAAGTCGAGGGTGCTGTCGACGCTGCTCCGGTGGAAGAAGTACTCCTGCCCGTCCTCGGCGGCGATGAAACCGAACCCGCGGTCGGATGCGACGTTCTTGATGGTCCCGTTGGACATCTGGTGCTCCTGCCCTCCCGAACTTCTCTGAACGACGCGCGGTCCGTTCGAGAAGGCAAAGGAGAGCACGGGCAATCGGTCGACCCTGATGGGTCGTCGCCGATCACTATACCGCATCCGGCCGGACCAGCGTCGAAGGCCCGCGGTCGATCGGCCACATCGACCATGCGGCGCGACCCCTCGTTCGCGCCAATGCCGCGCCGCAACTGTCACGGCGCAGGTTCGTGCCAATCCCGTGCCGAAGGAGGCGTTGCGCGGGCTGCACCCGTGCGCCGGCGGGCGTTGGACCGGTTGCACCGCGTCCACAATCAGCGGTGACCACCCCGTGACCTGGTGGGCCGGCCGCCGGTTCACGCGATGACCACGTCCAGGATCCGGTCGTAATGCCCGGTGGGCGAGTAGCTCTCGCAGGTCTGGAACTGGGCCACCACGTCGGCCTGGGTCGGGGCCGGCACGCCGGTTGCCGAGGGGTGGCCGTCGCGAACGCTGACCACCCGCCAGGGGTGCGCCGCGCCCGAGCCGTCGTGGTAGGTGATGATCGAGCCCACGGTCATGTGCATCAGCGGGGTGAAGACGCCGATGTTGTGGCCGACGAAGTAGGTCGGTCCGCTCGTACAGGGGTCGATCGCCGCCTCCGACCCGGAGCACCCCCGTGGCCGGACGGTGCGCCCATGAGTTGACACATCGGTGGCCACATCGATGGCGGCCTCGTCGGTACCCGCAGTTCGTATATCGGCGTACCCACATCCGGGAACAACCCCGAGACGGGGTGCAGTTTTCTAACATTTCTGTCATGATGAGCGCCTTCCGTCCGAGCTGCGGGGTGGTCACGTGTCGCCGACGGAGATGGGCCGTTGCGCCCCCGAGTCGCCTCCCGCTCGATGCCCGTTCGTCGGCCATGGACGGGACGTGGCCCTCTGCCCCGGCTGCTGCCCCGAGGTGGCGAGCACCCGGGGACTGCGGATCGGCGAACGGGTCGTCGACTGGACCACATGCCGGCACCTCCGCGCCGCCGTGCTCCGGCGCGGCGAGTACTACCCGGCGTGTCACCACCCCGGCGGCCCTCCCCCATTCCCACAAGGAGACCCCGCATGACCGAGGTCGCTGACGCCCCGAGCGCCATCGGAGCAGCCGGCCGAGTCCTCTCCGATGCGGAGCTGCATCGCGTCGACGCCTGGTGGCGGGCGGCGAACTATCTGTCCGTCGGCCAGATCTACCTCCTCGACAACCCCCTGCTGCGCGAGCCGCTGCGGCTCGAGCACGTCAAGCCGCGGCTGCTCGGCCACTGGGGCACCACGCCGGGGCTCAACCTCGTCTACGCACACCTCAACCGTGCCATCGGGCGGCGCGACCTGCAGGTCGTGTTCGTGACCGGCCCCGGGCACGGGGGTCCGGGCCTGGTGGCCAACGCCTGGCTCGACGGCACCTATTCCGAGGTGTACGGGGACATCGCCATGGACGAGCGGGGGATGCAGCGTCTCTTCCGGCAGTTCTCCTTCCCCGGCGGCATCCCCAGTCACGTCGCCCCCGAGACGCCGGGCTCCATCCACGAGGGGGGAGAGCTCGGCTACGCCCTCGTCCACGCCTACGGCGCCGCCTTCGACAACCCCGACCTGCTGGTCTGCTGCGTCGTCGGCGACGGCGAGGCGGAGACCGGACCGCTCGCCGCCAGCTGGCACTCCAACAAGTTCCTCGACCCGGCCCGCGACGGCGCCGTCCTCCCCGTGCTCCACCTGAACGGCTACAAGATCGCCAACCCGACCGTGCTCGCCCGCATTCCCGAGTCGGAGCTGCGCTCGCTGCTCGAGGGCTACGGGCACGCCCCCCGGTTCGTCACGGGTGACGACCCCGCCGCCGTGCACCGGAGCATGGCGGAGGCGCTGGACGGCGTCCTCGACGAGATCGCGGCGATCCAGCGGCACGCTCGGACCGGGGGCGTCACCGACCGGCCGCGGTGGCCGATGATCGTGCTCCGCACCCCGAAGGGGTGGACGGGCCCCAGGGAGGTCGACGGGGTCGCCGTCGAGGGCACCTTCCGCTCCCACCAGGTGCCGCTGAGCGGCTTCGCCGCCCGTCCGGATCACCTCCGCCGCCTCGAGGACTGGATGCGCTCCTACCGGCCCGAGGAGCTCTTCACCCCCGAGGGACGCCCGGCCGCCGACATCCTCGCCCTGGCACCGCGCGGAGAGCGGCGGATGAGCGCCAGCCCGCACGCCAACGGCGGCCTGCTGCTGCGCGACCTGCACCTCCCCGACTTCCGGGAGTACGCGGTCGCGGTCGAGCGCCCCGGCACGACCTCCAGCGAGGCGACGCGCGTGCTCGGCCGGCTTCTCCGCGACGTGGTCCGTGCCAATCCCGACAACTTCCGCATCCTCTCGCCCGACGAGACCGCCTCGAACCGGCTCGACGACGTCTTCACGGAGACCAACCGCGCCTGGATGGCCGAGATCCTCCCCGGCGACGACCACCTCGCCCCTGACGGCCGGGTCATGGAGGTGCTCAGCGAGCACCTCTGCCAGGGCTGGCTCGAGGGCTATCTGCTCACCGGGCGGCACGGCCTCTTCAACTGCTACGAGGCGTTCATCCACATCGTCGACTCGATGTTCAACCAGCACGCCAAGTGGCTGAGGACCGCCCGCCGCATCCCCTGGCGGCGTCCCATCGCCTCGCTGAACTACCTGCTCAGCAGCCACGTCTGGCGCCAGGACAACAACGGCCTCTCCCACCAGGACCCGGGCTTCATCGACCACGTCGTCAACAAGAAGGCGGAGGTCGTCCGCGTCTATCTGCCGCCCGATGCCAACACCCTGCTGTGCGTGGCCGACCACTGCCTGCGCTCGCGCGACTACGTCAACGTCATCGTCGCCGGCAAGCAGCCCGCCCTCGACTACCTCTCCATCGAGGACGCCGTCGTCCACTGCACCCGTGGCATCGGCATCTGGAGCTGGGCGAGCAACGACGCCGGCGTCGAGCCCGACGTGGTGCTCGGCTGCGCCGGCGACATCCCCACCCTCGAGTGCCTGGCGGCGGCGGCACTGCTCCGCGAGCGGCTGCCCGACCTCCGCGTCCGCCTCGTCAACGTCGTCGACCTGATGCGCCTGCAGCCGGAGAGCGAGCATCCCCACGGGCTCTCGGACGCGGAGTTCGACGCCCTCTTCACCACGGTGCGCCCGGTGATCTTCGCGTACCACGGCTACCCCTGGCTGATCCACCGCCTCACCTACCGGCGCCACAACCACGCGAACATCCACGTCCGCGGCTACAAGGAGGAGGGGACGACGACCACCCCCTTCGACATGGTGATGCTCAACGACCTCGATCGCTTCCACCTCGTGATGGACGTCATCGACAGGGTGCCGGGGCTCGGCGAGCGGGCCGCGCACCTGCGCCAGGAGATGGTCGACCGGCGGGTGCGTGCGCGCGAGTACACCCGTGCCCACGGCGACGACGACCCCGAGGTCCGCGACTGGGTCTGGCCGCACTGACCGGGCGGCATGCGCGTCCTCGTCGTCAACGCGGGCTCCAGCAGCCTGAAGCTGCGCGTCCTCGACGGCGAGGATCGACTGGTCGCACGGGCCGACCTCCCCGCCGTCCGCGGCGAGTTCGACGGCGCGACGGCCGCGGCGGCGCTGCGAGACCTGCCCGAGGTGGAGGCGGTCGGGCATCGCGTCGTCCACGGCGGCGAGCGCTTCGGCGAGTCGACGCGGATCACCGCGGAGGTCACCGAGGCGCTCCGCGACCTCACCGCCCTCGCCCCCCTGCAGCAGCCGGCCGCGCTCGCCGGCATCGAGCTGGTGTCCCGGCTGCGTCCGGGGACGGGTGCGGTCGCCTGCTTCGACACCGCCTTCCACAGCACCCTGCCGGCGGTGGCGCGCACCTACGCGCTGCCCGAGGACTGGCGGCGGCGCTTCGGGCTGCGACGCTTCGGATTCCACGGCCTCTCCCACAGCTGGGCGGCCCGCCGGGCGCGCGAGCTGCTCGGCGACGGCGCCCGGATGCTGGTCAGCTGTCACCTCGGCTCGGGCGCGTCGCTGGCGGCGATCGCCGGCGGCGCCAGCATCGACACCACGATGGGATTCACACCGCTCGAGGGGCTGGTGATGGGCACCCGCTCCGGCAGCGTCGATCCGGGGATGCTGCTCTGGCTCCAGACCGCGGGCGGACTCGACGCCGCCGACGTCCTCGACGCGCTGGAGCGGCGCTCGGGACTGCTCGGCCTCTGCGGCTCCGCCGACGTGCGCGAGGTGCTCGCCATGGCGGCGGCGGGGAACGCGAGCGCGGCACTCGCCCGGGACGTCTACGTCCGCAGCATCGCGGCATCGTCGGCGGCGATGGCGGCGGCGCTCGGCGGCCTGAGCGCGATCGCGTTCACCGGCGGCGTCGGCGAGAACTCGGCGGAGATCCGAGAGGCGGTCTGCGCGCGGCTGCGCTTCCTCGGCGTCGAGATCGACGGGACGGCCAACCGCACCGGAAGCGGAGACCGGCAGATCGGCACCCCGGCGGGGTCCGCCGCCGTGCTGGTCGTCGCGTCCCGCGAGGATCGCACCATCGCGGGCGAGGTGCGCCGCCTGCTGGTCCGGGTCTGAGGCGGCGGCGCCAGGTCGTCGGTCGCACCTCCGGCGTATGACCAGGTCCCGGGACCCGGGCCCACCCGGGGATTGGAGCCGCATGGGTTACAGTACTGTCATGGAGGCCGGTCGGCGCATCCGCATCGTCCTCTGTGACGACCACGAGCTGGTGCGCCGCGGGCTGAGCAGCCTGCTCCACGGGGTGCCGGGCTACGAGGTGGTCGGCGAGGCGGGTGATGCGGACGAGGCGGTGAGCGCCGTCGACGAGCTCCGTCCCGACGTGGTGGTGATGGACGTGCGCCTTCCCACCCGGTCGGGGATCGAGGCCTGCCGGGACATCCGCTCCGCGCATCCCGACACCCGGGTGCTGATGCTCACCTCGTACGCCGACGACGAGGCGCTGTTCAGCTCGATCATGGCGGGCGCGTCAGGGTTCGTCCTCAAGCAGGTGCGGGGCGCCGACCTGGTGGGCGCCATCCGCGAGGTGGCCGCGGGCCGCTCGCTGCTCGACCCCGGCGTGACCGCCCGGGTGCTCGCCCGGCTGCGCGGCGACGGCGCCGGGGGCCGCGGCGCCGGCGACCTCACCGAGCGGGAGGGGACGATCCTCGACCTGGTCGCCGAGGGGCTCACCAACCGCCAGATCGCCGAGACCGTGCACCTCGCCGAGAAGACGGTGAAGAACTACGTCTCCAACATCCTCATGAAGCTCGGGCTCTCCCGGCGCGCCGAGGTGGCCGCCTACATGGCCCGCAGGCGCAGCCGCGAGAGCTGGGAGTAGCCCGGCCGGACGTCGTCCGGTGCCACCGCCTGTCCCGGCCCCGCCTCCAGGGCGGCGGCGACCCCCAGCAGGAAGGACCGGACGCTCGCCTGGACGACGCGATGGACCACGCGCCGGTCGAGGCGCCGGCCCAGCTCTCCCACCGGAGGCTCGTAGCGCCCCATCAGGCTGAGCTGGGTCTCGTGCTCCCCGATCGGCATCACCTCCAGATCGGCCCACAGGACGGGGAAGCCGGAGCTCTGTCCCTCGGACTGCCACGTGAGGGGGACGACGACGACGGCGTCGCCCCGCTCCAGGGCCGGTCCGACGGACACGCGCGTCGTCCCGCCGGGCACGGCGGCGACACCGCCGGCCGGTCCGATGCGACGGTGGAGCCGCTCCCCGTCATCCCGGGCCCGGACGGCGATGGCCGTCACCCACTCGTCCGCGCCGGCCAGGAGGCGGCTGCGCACCGCGGCGATCGGCGCGTCGACGTAGGTGAAGTCCTGGATCAGCATGGCCGCAAGCCCGGCTACTGGACGACCAGGGCGGTCACCATGCCGTACATGCCCTGGTCGGTCTCGGCATGGCTGAGGATGTGGCAGTGCCACGCCCACGCCCCGACCTGATCCGCATGGATGAGGACGGTGTAGCGCTCACCCGGAGCAACGGTGACGGTGTCCTCCATCTGGGGGCTGGCCAGCGCGTAGCCGTCCTTGGCGATGACCAGCTGGCCGGGACCGTGGAGGTGGATGGGGTGGATCATCTGCCCGGCGTTGAAGTAGTTGACGACGATGTACTCGCCGAGGTGCGCGACGATCGGGGAGGTCGCGGGGAACGACTTGCCGTTGAAGGTCATGCCGATGGGCCCGGAGTCGAGCAGCACGAAGGGCAGCTCCTGCGACACCGCGACGCCGGCGGGCAACGGCTCCTCGCCGACGAGGAAGGCTCCCATGAGGCCGTCGGTGAGCTGCCTCAGCGTGTCGTAGTGGGAGTGGTACATCCCCACGCCGACCGCGGTCGGGGTGACATCGTAGCTGTACGTCTGGCCCGGCTTGATCGGCGCCTGGGTGATTCCGGGGACGCCGTCCATGCCGTTCGGCACGCCGTGGACGCCGTGGAGGTGGAGGGCCGTCGACTCGGGCAGCCTGTTGGTCACCACCATCCGGACGTGGTCGCCGACGTTGACGTGAATGGTGGGCCCGGGGAAGGTGCCGTTGTACGTCCAGGCCTGCACCGTCCTGGTGGCGTCGACCTGCCAGCTCGTCACCTGGGCGGTGATGTCGAACTCCTTGATGCCTCCGGCGAGGATGGTGGGCTGGAGCAGCTGGCCGCCGGCACCCCTGGTCGTGACCGGGAAGGACTTCATCTGCGCGGTCATCGCCGCGTCCATCCTGTCGACGTTCATCGCCGTCGATCCACCCCCCATGTCCATCGAGGTGGCGGCCGGGGCGGCCGGCTGCGCGCCGGTCGCGGTGGTGTCCGAGGCCAGGGGCGGTGGACCGTAGCCGCAGGCGGCGCCGCCGAGCCCGAGGAGGACGGTGGCCAGCCCGGCGGTGATCGGCCTCGCGAGAGTTGCGGTCCTCATGTGTGTCTCCACTGCATCGCGCGGCGCGGTCGGATCCGTCCGCCTCAGCATCGGCCGCCGCCCCGCATGGCGACAGGGCTCGTCGTCACCACGTCGCAGGGCCATTGGTCACGAGGTCGCGGGGCTGACCGGACGTCAGCCGCCGGTGCGCCTCACGGGTCCCGTCTCACCAGGAGCACGGAGACCGCCTCGACGCGATCGGCCATATAGCTGTTGCGAAGGCCGCGCACCTCCTCGGCCAGCTGGGGCAGGTGCTCGTGGCGCAGCTGCGGGGCGTCGCGGAACCGGCTGATCCACCGTCCGAAGAGGTCCTCGATCTCCGCCTCGCACAGCACCTGGACGGCGCGGCTCGACAGCTGGCGGCGGATGAGGTCGACACGGATCTCCTGGCGACGCACCAAGCGCCCCTCCAGCTCGTCGAGGGGGCGATCGCCGTGGGTCAGCAGGATCTCGGCGACGTCGTCCACCGCGAGGCCGGCGACCAGGCCGACGACATCGAGGACGCTGACATCAGGGTGCTGCGGCTCAGCGTGCACGGGCCTCACCTCCTGTCACCTCACCGGTCGGTCCACACGCTGCACCGAGGCAGCTTGCGACCATCATTACATTTCTGTTATTCTCAGTCACCCACCGTCGCTCGGCGCGAGCGACCCACAGGCCCGAACCACTCCGAGCCGGATCTGCCCTTCCTGTGTCGCATGAGAGGGCTCGCCGGTCGGCTGCCATGGCCCATCCCCCCTTTGCCATGGTCAGCGGACCGACAGCTTGCGACGGAAGGCAGGCCCGGCTCGTTTGGTGTCCGGGCGGACGACTGTCTTTCCACAGCCGGATCCACAACACATTCACAGACCGTCTTCGGTACCCTGTGCGCGCGAGCTCGGACGACGTCGCGCACCGCGTGGTGACGTGTCGACCGGTTCGTTCCGTGGCTGCGCTCGTGGAGCGTCGCACACCTCTCATGCGGCGCTCCACTCCCTCACCCGGACCCGTCGTCGACAGCGTGCCGGCGGCTCGTCGACGGAGCCGGTGCGACGCGGCAGGGACGCGGGTTCGCCCTGCGCACACAAAGGAAGAGGGCCGGCGCCAGACCGGCCCTCTTCGTTCCAAATCATTGTGACCCGGCATACGAGCCGGCATTCGGTGTGAGTACCGTGGTGTCGTGCGATCTGGCCCCAGACCATCCGCGGAGGGCTCTCGGCCCTCCACTCGCGTCCCCAGTCCTGCGACTGTCGACTGGTGGCTGGGGCCTAGCCCTCACCTCGTCCACGGCGCAGGCGCTGCCAGACGGTTCGCGTCATGCTGGGCGATCCCTCCGACGTATGGCCACTGGTTCTTTCACAGGATGAGCCTTCCCACCCGCGACGTCAAGCTCATCGGGTCATCTGTTACATGTGACGCACCGGAGGCGAGGACTGGGTCGGCCCTGTCTGCAATGCGGACGACGCCTGGCACCTGTCAATCGAGTTGACATGGCTGGTCAGTACAACCAGGGCTCCCGCTCCTCCTCCTCCTCGTCCTCCTCCTCCTCCGTCCTGGGGCACCAGCGCAGCGTGACGACGGTGTTGTCGCGCATCACCTCGGCGCAGCCCTCGCACCGGTCCGGGGCAAGCCCCTCGAGATGGGCGAGCACGGCGTCGACGACGTCGTCGGCGAGGTGGACGTAGCCGGTCACCTCGGCCACGCGGCCGCATGCATGACACCGGATCCCCTCACCCGCACGCACGACGCTCACCGCCCTGTGCAGATCTCGGTCGACGCGGTCATCGCCGGGACCCCGGCGAGAAGATCTCGGCGGAGTCGAGCGAGGAGAGCCGGGCACCCAGACGGCTGAGGCCACCGGCGACGAGGACGTCTCCGGTCGGCAGCAGGGTGCCGGTGTGGAACATGCGCGGGGCTCCCAGCTGTCCCGCCCACGTCCAGGCGGCGGTGATCGGGTCGTGGATCTCCGTGTCGTCGAGGATGCGGCGGCCGCCGTTCGAACCTCCGGTCACCAGCACGCTGCCGTCGGCGAGGAGGGTGGCGGCATGGCGCTGCCGGCCGACGGCCATCTCCCGCACCAGGCGGAGGCGGCGTGTCCCGTGACAGTAGACCGCCGCGGTCCGGTCGGCGGGGCGCGGCTCGTGAGCGACTCCGGCCTGGCCCGGTTCCTGCATGGCGCTGGGGCTGCCGCCGGCGACGAGCACGCGCCCCTGGCCCAGTGGCGTGGCCGTGCTGCACCCGCAGACCACCTCGCCCCAGTCGATCGCCTCCCAGGTGTCGGTGAGCACCCGGTACGCCTCCGCCGCTCCGGACGGTCCCCGGGGGCCGTTGCCGCCCACCACCAGCACGGTGGTGTCGTCGAGGACGGTCGCCGAATGCCCGGCGCGCGGCCACCGCATGCTCGCCG
>JAXDLS010000104.1:0-2639 GCA_034666485.1 Chloroflexota bacterium | reverse complement strand
AGCTTCGCCCACAGCCTTGCCGGCGACCACCACTACCTGCTGGACGAGGCCTCCGGCGAGCTCACCTTCGGCCCCGCGGTGCGGGAGCCCGACGGCACGTTCACGCAGTACGGGGGCATCCTGCCGGCGGGGGCCGTCCTGCGAGTCGCGGCCTACCGGACCGGCGGAGGGCGGCGGGGCAACGTGGCCAGGAGGGCGGTCGGCATGCTGCGGTCGTCGATCCCCTTCGTTGCCAGCGCCGAGAACCGCAAACCGGCGAGCGGAGGGGTCGACGGCGAGGACCTCGACTCCGCCAAGCTCCGGGGCCCCATGCTGCTGCGTACGCGCGACCGGGCCGTCACGGCCGAGGACTACGAGTACCTCGCCATCCAGGGTGCGCCCGAGACGGCGCGCGTCCGCTGCGTGCCGGCGGGCGACGGTGCCGACGCCGGGGCGGTGCGCGTGCTGGTGATCCCCTCCGCGGTCGAGGACCAGCCCGGCCGGCTTCGGTTCGAGCAGCTGGTCCCGAGCGACGAGACCCTCGGCCGCATCGCCACCTACCTCGACGAACGGCGGGTCGTCGGCGCGCGGGTCTCTGTGGAGCCACCGTCCTACCAGGGCATCACGATCGTTGCCCGGCTGCGTGCCCGTCAGCGCGTGGGACCCGATCGGCTGCAGGCGGCTGCCCTCGAGGCGATGTACCGGTACTTCCACCCGATCAGCGGTGGCCCCGACGGCTCCGGTTGGCCCTTCGGCCGGCCGATCCACGTCGGGGAGGTCTACTCGGTGCTGCAGCGGCTCGCCGGAACCGAGCTGGTCGAGGAGGTTCGCCTCTACCCGGCCGACCCGATCACGGGCCGCAGAGGGGAGGCGGTGCAGCGCCTCGACATCGAACCCCACGCCCTCGTCTTCTCCTACGGTCACCAGGTGCTGGTGGAGTCGTCGTGAGGGGCCTGATCGAGGGCCTCGCCAGCCCCCACCCCCTGGGGATGCTGCTCCCACCGGTGTACTTCGACGACAACCTCGCCCAGCGCCTCACGGCGGGCCTGGACGAGGTGCTCGCACCCGTGTTCGCCACCCTGACCAACCTCTCCGCCTACGTCGATCCCCGCGTGGCTCCCATGGACTTCGTGGAATGGCTCGCCGGATGGGTGGGCCTGGCCCTCGACCAGACGTGGCCCACCGACCGCCAGAGGGCGCTGATCCGGCAGGCGGCCGACCTCTACCGCCTCCGCGGGACGGCGAAGGGGATCGCCGCCCATGTGGCCCTCTACCTCCAGATCGAGCCCGAGATCGAGGAGACTGGCGGGGCGGCCTGGTCGCCAGTCCCGGGCGGGCCGATCCCCGGCGATGCCGTGCCTCACCTGAGGGTCCGGGTTCGGGTTTCCGATCCGGCGTCGGTGGATGTCCAGAGGCTGGATGCCGTCATCCGGACGGCCAAGCCAGCGCACGTGGCCCATGAGATCGAGGTGATCGCCAGTTGATCCTCTGCAACCAGTGCGGCAACAGCAACGAGGACGGGGCCGAGTTCTGCGGATCCTGCGGCTCCTTCCTGGAGTGGACCGGCGAGAAGGTGGCAACCGCGCCGGCTCCTGTTCCGGCCTCGCCCCCGGCTGCCTCGGAAGAGCCCGAGCGCCAGGGGATCGTCCAGCGCGTGAAGGCTGCCGTCGGCATGGAGGCACCGGCCACGGAGCCGGGAGCCCCGCCCGCTGCCTCCGACCAGGCGGCGGTGGCGGCAGCCGAGCAGCGGGATGCCGAGGCACGCGCCGCCGCAGCCGAAGCGCAACGGCAGGCAGACGAGGCCCGCCGGGCGGAAGCGGAGGCCCGGCAGCGAGCCGACGAGGCCCGGAGGGCGGAAGCAGAAGCCAGGCGCCGTGCGGAAGCAGAGGCGCAGCGCCAGGCGAAGGTGGAGCAGGAGGCCAGGGAGGCCGCCGAGCGGGCGGCTGCCGAGGGGGCGCGGGCCGAGGCCGAGCGGGTCGCCAAAGCCCAGGCGGAGGTTGAGGCCGCCGCTGCCCGTCCGGCACCGGCACCGGCGCCCGAACCGGCGCCGTCCACCGAGCCGCCGCCCGCCGAGCCCGAACCTGCCCCAGCCGACGGACCCGAGGCGACCACCCCGTCCGGACGCGTCCGGGCCCGCGCGGCAAGCTCGTTCGCCGGACCAGCCCCCCCGACGCCGCCAGGAGCGCCCGACCCGGCGGTCGCCGAACAGGAGCAGGCAGCCGCCAAGGCCAAAGCGGAGGAGGAGACCCGCCTCGCCGCAGAGCAGGCAGCCGCCAGGGCCAAAGCCGAAGAGGAGCAACGCCGCGCCGCCGAACAGGCTGCCGCCCGGGTCAGGGCGGAGGAAGAGGCAGCCCGGGCCGAGGAGCAGGCCGCCGCTCGGGCTGCGGCCGAGATCGAAGCCGCCCGCGCGGCGGAGGTGGCCCGCAAGGCCGAGGAAGCGGCGCGGCGCGCGGCTGCCCTCGTGGCCAAGCCGCCCCCTGCCCCGCCGGTCCCCCCTGTGGCACCGCCCGGACCGGTCATCGCTCCCGCTCGGGCGCCCGCTGCCTCTGCCCCCGTGGCGTCGTCAATCCCACCGGCGGCCGGCGGCCAGGTTCCAGCGCCAGCGCCGCCCGGCCAACCGGCGGCACAGCGGCCGGGCGCCGAGCAGCCCGCCGCGGTCA
>JAXDLS010000103.1:0-2660 GCA_034666485.1 Chloroflexota bacterium | reverse complement strand
CTCGCCCGGGCGGGGCGCAGCGTGCTGCTGCTGGAGCGCGGCGAGTTCCCGGGCAGCAAGAACGTCTCCGGGGCGGCGGTCTACAGCCCCGACGTGCTCGAGGCGCTGGTCCCCCGCTTCTGGGAGTCGGCGCCGATCGAGCGCATCCTCACCCGCCGGGTGATCTGCGTCACCTCCGACGAGTCGTCGGTCGCCCTCGACTTCAGCAGCCGGGGCTTCGCCAGCCCGCCGTACAACGCCTTCAGCGTGCTCCGTCCCCGCTTCGATCGCTGGCTCGCCGGGGAGGCGGTGGCGGCGGGCGCGGTGCTGCTCTGCTCCACCGTGGCCGACGAGGTGCTCCGGGACGGCGCCGGGCGGGTCCGCGGGGTGCGGGTGCGGCGCGAGGGCGGCGAGATCGAGGCGCCGGTGGTGATCGCCGCCGACGGGGTCAACTCCTTCCTCGCCCGCGGCGCCGGGCTGCAGCGCGAGCTCACCGGGCACGACCTCTCCCTGGGGGTGAAGGAGGTGATCGCCCTCGACCGCCACATCCTCGAGGAGCGCTTCCAGCTCGAGGGCGACCAGGGCGTCACCTACGAGTTCCTCGGCTCGGTGACCGGCGACGTCGCCGGGGGGAGCTTCCTCTACACCAACCGCGAGACGCTCTCGCTGGGGGTGATCGTGGAGATCGCCTCGCTCGCCGAGCACCGGGTGCGCCCCCACGAGCTGCTGGAGCGCTTCAGGAGCCATCCCACCGTGGCCCCGCTGGTGCGCGGCGGCCGGCTGGTCGAGTACTCGGCGCACATGGTCCCCGAGGCCGGGCAGCGGATGCTCGCCACCCTCGCCGGCGACGGCATGCTGGTGACCGGCGACGCCGCCGGGCTCTGCTTCGCCACCGGGCTGTACCTGGAGGGGATCAACTACGCGATCGCCTCCGGCCGGGCCGCGGGCGAGGCCGCCGCCGAGGCGCTCGCCGCCGGCGACACCTCCGCCGCGGGGCTGGCCGGCTACCGGAGGCGGCTGGAGGAGCGCGGCGTCCTCCCCGACTTCCGGCGCTTCCGGCTCGCCCCCCGCTTCGTCATGGGCGAGCGGATGCACGGCCTCTATCCCGGGGTCGTCACCGGCATCGCCGAGCGGGTGCTGCGCTCCCAGGGCGGCCGCCCCAAGCAGAAGCTGCTCCCCGCGGTGACCGCCGAGCTGCGCCGCGCCGGGGTGCCGCTGCGCCGGGTGCTCCGCGACCTGTGGGAGGGGGGACGGGCCTTCGGATGGTGAGCGCCACGCTGGCGGAGAGGATGACCACGGTCCGCTTCCGCCCCGACCACGAGCCGCACATCGTCGTCGACGGCGACATCTGCCGCGACTGCTCGCTGCACACCTGCGTCTACGTCTGCCCCGCCGACCTGTTCACCCTGCTCAGCGACGGCTCGATCCTCTTCAACCACGAGCAGTGCTTCGAGTGCGGCACCTGCTACATCGCCTGCAACCGGGAGGGGGCGATCACCTGGCGCTATCCCGGGGGAGGTCGCGGCGTCACCTTCCGCGACTCGTAGCAGGGGAGGGCTGCCGGCGACGAAGGACGGTGAGGACGGTATCCACCGCCGCCGCCGCTGACTGGTAAAGACTGTGATGTATCCTTTACCAAGGATCGGGCGTAGGACAGGATGCGTCGCCATGCGCGGGACCCTGGTCCGCCGGACATGGGTGTGGAATCCGGGCGTCTACGCCCCGGCACGGCACCGGCGCAGCTGCGGGTACGAGGCCTTCATCCCGGCGGCCCTGCACGATCTCGACCTCCAGCTCCCCGGTGATGTGGCAGGGGTCGTCTCGGACGCGGAGCAGGCGGTCGCCGACCTCAACCGCCGGGCTGGGGCGGAGCTGGATCCTCTCGCCCGGCTCCTTCTCCGGACCGAGTCCATCGCCTCGTCGAAGGTCGAGGGGATGCAGGTGGACGCCCGCGCCCTTGCCCGAGCCGAGGCCAACCAGGACGCCGGCCGGAGGGTGAGACCTGAGGCGGCCGAGATCCTCGCCAACATCGACGCGATGCAGCTCGCCATCGAACGGGCGTCGACGGCGACACCAAGCCGAGTGGCGGACATCGTGGACATCCACACCGCGCTCCTCGCACGGGGACCGAGCGCAGGCATCGCCGGGCGAGTCCGCACGTCCCAGAACTGGATCGGCGGCAACGATCACAACCCATGCGGCGCCGACTTCGTGCCGCCTCCTCCCGAGGAGGTCGAACGCCTGCTGCACGATCTCGCCCTGTTCTGCAACGAGCAGACCCTGCCGCCCCTCGTCCAGGCGGCGATCGCCCACGCACAGTTCGAGACGATCCACCCCTTCGTCGACGGGAACGGCAGAACCGGCCGGGCACTCGTCCAGATCGTCCTGCGGCGCCGCGGGCTCGCGCCCGCTTTCGTGCCTCCGGTGAGCGTCGTCCTGGCGCGCGCCAGGGATCGCTACATCGAGGGCCTCACCCGGTTTCGGGACGACCGCATCGCGGAGTGGCTGGAAATGTTCGCGGTAGCCACCCGACAGGCGACCGACCTCGCCATCCGGTATGCCGGCCGGGTGGCTGAGCTGCGGGAGCGGTGGCGCCATCAACTCCGGGAGACGTCGAACCCGCGAGCCGACGCCGCTGCGTGGGCGGTCATCGAGATCCTGCCCGCGCATCCCGTGGTGAC
>JAXDLS010000102.1:0-6288 GCA_034666485.1 Chloroflexota bacterium | reverse complement strand
GCACGCTTGGCCGGAGCCGTATTGGGTCAGGCCCGGGCGGAAGGCTCTTCGGTGCCGATCATGACAGGGGCTGGCGGGATCAGTTATCCACACTGTCCCACGTATCCACAGGCCACTACTACTACTACTGTGTATACCCATCCCCTGATGGCTCCGCCATCCTCACAGTGTCGTATGAGGTCCAGCGCCCCTCCTCGCGGACGCGCCCGTCGCCATCCGTCGCCTCGCGCCCCATCCCGGCGGACCGGGCCATCAGCCGCGGGTCCCCCACCCGAAGCTCCGCGCCGTCCGTCACGGCCTCCCGCGGCATGCCTGCCAGCTCGCGCCGCTCGTCGATCCCGGGCACGTCGTGCCACGGCTCCGTGCCGCTGACCACGTGCGCCTGCGCGATGCCGTTGGCCGTGGCCGTGGGCTGGGAGCGCGCCGTCGTCGCCACGGAGGGCGGCGGGACACCCGTCCGCTGCGCGGCCAGGTCGACGGCGTCGTCGACCAGGCCGCCGGCCACCCCCCGCTCGGCGAGGAGCTGCTGGACCCACGACCCTGGCTCCGCCGCCGTGGCCACGTCGATGGCAACCGACGCCTCCACCCACGTCGCGAAGTCCGGCACCTCGGCACCCACCGCGGCCGCATACGCCAGCTGCTTCGGCGTCGCCGGCGTGTGCGTCGGCGGCGCGACCGACGAGAGGTCCGGCTGCGCACGGCCCTCCCTCTCCTCCAGCTCCCGCGCCGCCCGCTCACGCGCCTCCTCACGCGCCAGGGCGTCGATCGCCGTCTCCTTCGCATCCGACGTCGACAGCAGCTCGCCGAGCGCCTTCAGGCCCAGCGCCACTCGCTGCTCCCAGCTGAGACGCTCGCGCTGCTCGGCCCACACCTCGCCCGCCGGGACGGCGACGACCTCCTCCGGCACCTGCAGGGTGTCCAGGTCGGCCACCAGCAGCGCGTCCCGGCGGCTCCGGCTCGCCTGCACGTAGGCGCCCTCCAGCCGCGTCGTCCGAAGCCCTCCGAGCAGGCCGCCGACCGCGTCGACGGTCATGCCCTGGCCCGACTGCTGGTGGGTTGCGTACGCCAGGCGCAGCGAGTCGCGCTCCCGCGGCCCGAACCACAGCACCCGGTCCCCGAACCGCACCTGCGCCGCCGAGCCGTCCACCCGGGTCGCCGTCACCCGCCCGACCTCGCCATTGCGGACCAGCTCACGCGCCCCGCCCAGCCACACGGACCGGACCGTCTTCACCGCGTCGCCGGTGCGCAGCGCCTCCTCGCGGACGTACGACCGGACCTGCGGGTCCTGCCAGCGCACCGGGACGGGGGTGCCGAGCAGCTCCCCGAGCTCCTCGCGGCGTGCCTGGATGCGCCGGTTGAGCAGGTCCACCTCGCGGTTGGTGGTGTCCGTGAGGAGCGCCACGTCCAGCAGGTCACCGTCGAGGTGCTGCGCCTCCCACCGGCGCACCAGCCGGTCGATCACCGCCGGCCGGTCGGGCTCGAGCGCCAGCATCCCGCGCTCGTACAGCTCCCGCGCCGCCCGCTCGCCCTGCCCGTTGCGGATCAGCCGCCAGATGGCGACGACCTCGGGGTCCGGGTGGCGGTGGACCTCGGTCAGCCGCGAGGTCGGGACGGTCCTCTGCGCGGTGGCGAAGATGCCGCCCGGCGTCACCGCGCTGAGCTGCCGCTCGTCGCCGAGCACGACGCACTTGGCCTCGCCGAGGACGTCGAGGAGCCCCGTCCACCGCCCCACGGTGTCGACCTGGCCGCCCTCGTCGACGAGCACCAGGGTGTCGTGCGGCAGCGGCTCCCCGCGCCGCGCCAGGCTGTCGATCGTCCTCGTCTCGGCGGCGGCGACGTCGCGCCCGAACTCGTCCGCCGTCTGCCCCGCGGTCGACACCGCGACGATCCGGTAGCCGGCGGACCGGTAGGCGTCGGCGACGGCACGCCCGACGCCCTTCCCCTTGCCGGTGCCCGCCTCGGCGGCCACCAGCCGCAGCCCGTGCGCGTCGCAGCAGGCTCGTGTCGCCGCTCGCTGCTCTGTGCTCAGCACATATCGCGAGCCGGCGATCGCGGCCTCGACGTGGCGCGACGCGATCCCGTGGCCGACGCTGCGCGCCCGCGCCTCCAGCTCACCCAGCACCCGGCGCTCCGTCTCCAGGTGCCGCGTCGTCGTCCAGTGCGCCTGCAGCGGGTCACGCGTCCGTGGGTCGATGCGCGTGAGCTCCCGCGCCCGGTGCACGGCGTCACGGATCGCTCCGAAGTCGAGCGCCGTCGCCTGGACGGCCTGCATCCCCCGGGCGATCCCCTTGCGCAGCTCCAGCTCGTCGAACACCGCGCTGTCCGCCGTGAGCTTGTCCGGCCCGAGCGTGCCGATGGCGGTCGGCTGCGGCGCCGTCAGGTCCTTGACGATCGCCGCCGCCAGGCCGGCCGCGTCCTTCGGCCGCGCGGGCCCGAGCGTGAGCCCGACGACGTCGAGCCCCGACGCAGCCGCGGCGTCTCGCCTCCGGCGGGCCTCGCGGACGATCTCCTCGACCCGGCGCCCGCGCTCCGCGGCGTCCCTGGCGGACATCGCCAGCGCGATCTCCTCCTCCAGCCAGCGGACGAAGTCACCCTCGGGGTTGACGTCCTTCTTTCCGCGGGACGCCTTCACCGCCGCACGCCGCTCCGCCTTGGTCAGCGGCCGGCCTCGCCGGAGCGCGTCCTCGTGCTCGTACCGGAGCACCTCCGCCTCGCGCTTGCTGAACCAGTCCCGCGTCCTGTCCGAGATGCCGGCGATCGCCCACGCGTCGCCCCGCGGCACCACCTCGTAGCCCTGCTCGCGCAGCAGCGCCGCCAGCGTCGCCGACTGGATCGCCCCGATCTCGTGCTGGTGCGCCATGATCGGATGGCTGGCGATCGCCGCCAGCCGGCCGTCGTGCCGCCGGGCCACGTTGGAGATGACGACGTGGCTGTGCACCTGCGGGTCGGCACCGGCACCGTCGCGCGCCGCCTCCTCCGTCACCCGCGCCGTGTGGTGCACCCACTCCGCCGCCTGGATCGCCGCCGCGGTCTCGCGGATGCACCCGCCCCGCCCCCGCCGGATCAGCGGGATCTCCCGCAGCACGTGCTCCAGCGCCTGCCGGACCGATCGGGCCCACAACTGCTCGAGCAGTGCCCGCTCCCTTTCGTCCGCGAGCGCCCAGAGAATCGAGAAGTCCTTGGGCGGCGAGAAGGTCATGTCCACGCCCGCGACATGCGAGCCGTCGGCCCCCTCCCGCACCAGCTGCTCTGCGGTCACCGGGTGGCGGTTGCGCCAGATCGGCACGAGCCTCTCGCGGGTCGCGCGCTGGCCGTCCAGCCCCAGCACCTGCGCGCCGCCGACCCCGAGCTCGTGCCACACCCCCTCCGCAGGCGCGACCTCCGAGCCCAGGTAGTAGTCGCCGCGCCTCGTCGCGTATCGGGCCTCCTCCGCGGCCGTCGACGTCAGGTAGTCGGCATACTCGAGGACCTCCTCCGCCTCCACCTTGACCGGCGTCATCACCACCGCGCGGGCCCTCCGCCCAGGGCCGCACCCTGGAGGCCCACGCGCGCGGTGCACCACGGCGAGCGCTCACGCCGGTGATACGAGCGGACGTCAGCCGTCTTCGCGGCGCCGCGCATCCCACTCTCCGATCCGCGATCTCGCCGGCCGCCGGCCAGGGACCAGTGTCGGTCCGAGGCGCCACACCGCCGCATGGACATGGCACAGCAGGCGGGCCCGGAGCGGGACGCCCTCGGCGCGCAGGAAGGCGTCGAGAGCACGGTGCTCCGCGGCGCTACGCTGCAGCATCCCGATGCCCCTGACGGCGCAGCCACGCCTCGGTGAGCGCCAGCGCCTGCCCGCGCGTCCGCCGCCGCCGCATCCGCTCCAGCTGCTCGGGCGTGGTCCGCGCCCACGTGCGCCACGGCTCGTGCTCGTCGTAGTCATGGATGCGCACGTACTCGGGTCTCCGATTGTGGCTCTGCACCACCGCGTGCCCGTCGGGAACCTCCACCAGGTCGCCCACCGTCAGCCGCCGGTGCCGTTCGCCGCGCGGGCGCACCTCCTGCCGTTCCTTCACCAAGGGCCAGCGCGGCCACAGCTTGGCGATGAAGTGGCACCACTTCCGTGGTTCCCAACTCCGACCAATCTCCTCGTGCACCACCCAGTCGTCGCCGCCGATCTCCGAGAAGGCGGAGAGCGTGGCGTGATCGCCGCCGCCTGGCAGGAGCACGCGGTTCCCGCAGCACTGCAGCAGCGTGACCATCGACCCCGCGCCGTACCTGCGCTCGAAGGCCACGCGGTCCTGCACGACGACCGTGGTCACCCAGTTGCGCCCACCTCCATCGCCGAGCATGGCGAGGAAGTTGTCCAGCGGGCAGGTCTGCGCGATCTCGTCAGGGAAGAACCCCACCGGCACGGGCAGGGCGCCACCACTGATCTGGCCGGTGATCTCGAGGACCCGTCTGTAGATGCGCTGCACCAGCCCGGCCACCAGCGGACCCACCGAGTACGCCGCATCCGACGACGCGATCGCGAACAGCGTCTCGCCCTCGAGGAAGCGGTCCACATCCAGGGAGTTCCCCGGCTCGTGCGCCGTGTCGGCGTAGGCCAGCACCCGCGGGTCGCGGAACGGTCGCAGCGCGCGTCCCAGCGCCGACCACAGCGACTTCATCTCCTCCCCGGCCGCGTTCTGGATCGACCGCTGCATCTGCAGGGCGCCCCAGGCCCCGTGGTCGGTCAGGATCGAGCGCGACGGTCCGAAGTCCCGGGCATCGACCCACTCCATGACGTCCCGCATCCGCCGGTCCCCAAGCGCGGCGGCGTGGAACAGGGTCGCCAGGATCTCGATGGCACCTCCGCGCCAGTGCCCCGCGTCCTTGCTCCCCTTCGCCGCATCGGCGGCGATGGCCTCGGCCGACTCCAGCGCCGACTCCAGGTCACCGCAGCCGAGGATCGGGCTGTGGTACACGAGCTGCGCAACCTGTGCCAGATCCCCGCTCAGCCGCCCAAGCTCGCCCCGGACGTCGAGGATGTGGACGCGGTGTCCCTGCGCGGCGCAGGCGGCCGCGCAGGCGTCGATGAGATCCCGCCGCGTCGAGATGACGATGCGCGTGCCGTACCAGGCCATGATCGCCGGGATCAGCATCGCCTTCGACTTGCCCGACCGCGGCGCTCCCCAGATCAGGGTGTTGAGCCGCCACCGCCCCTGGAACGGCCGCTCCGTCTCCCACACCACGTCGCGCAGGCGCCGCCAGAAGCTCCGCCCCTCGGGCGCCGTGCGGTACCCCAGCACCGTGCGGTAGCGGGCGACCCCGTACGTGGTCGGGTCGTAGGGGTCCCGCCGCCACGGCAGGGCGTGCCCCGGCACCCGGACCCCGGCCGGCCGCGGCGTCCCGCGGACCGCCCCCTCGCGCGGCCACCACTCCCGTCGCAGGTAGAGACCTGCTGCCGCCGGCCCCAGCGCACCGGCGATCGCTGGTGCGTGGACGCCCGGCAGGTGCGGCGCGATCATCCCCAGCAGGCTGCCCCAGCCGAGGATGCTTCCCGAGCTCAGCGGGAGCGCAGCGCCCCGTTCGCCGCGGCGTGCGCCAGCGTCGGCGTCGGCACGGGGCAGCGGCATGCGCGTCGCGCAGCCCCCCCTCCTCCTCGGGCCCTCAGAGCCGACAACCTGTGGGGTCGGGGGCGGGTTGGTCGAGTCGGACCCGTTCACGGACTGACCCCGGGCTGGATGCCGCCAGACAGCTCCAACCCACCTGGCTCGGCCGACATGTCGGCACCGGTGGACGCCGCCTCCGCCTGCACCGCATCCTGGGCGGCCATGGCCGTCTCCGATGGCCGGGCCATCACGTCCGCCAGCTCCGGCGTCACGGCGATGTCGTCGATCGCCTCGACGTCGACCCTGTCACCAACCGGCTGCGCTGTATCCGGCAACTCCGGGCCGAGGCCGTACTTCTCCATCACGTCCTCCGGGGTCGTGTCGTGCACATCTCTGGCATGCACGTCGGACTGCGCGCGGTCCCACTCCGCGCGTTCCTGCCCAGCCTCGCGCCGCGGCCCGGTGTCATCGACACCAGTGATCGCTGATGCCGGCTCAGCGGCGTACTGCAACACCCCTCCTTCGCCGTCGTCCACCGCAGTGATCGGCGCCTCCATCTCCGGGTCCCGGTAGTCGAGCCACTCGCCGTCGTCACTCTCGACACCCGTGATTCCGCTCTCCTGATCCACTCCGTCCTCATCGCGCCCCTGCTCCGCTGCATCCAGGAAGTCCCGCGCGGCCTGGGTGCTCACCCGATCGATTCGCTCGT
>JAXDLS010000101.1:0-3475 GCA_034666485.1 Chloroflexota bacterium | reverse complement strand
GCTGCACCGCGGTGCCTCCGGGAAGGGCCAGCGCCACCTCACCGGCGCTGCCCACCGAGGACGGGGCGCCGTCGAGACGCAGCCGGATCTGCTGCGGGTCGGCGCCGGGAGCGACCAGGAAGTCGTACTCGAGACTGCCCTGGAGCCCGTGGTAGACGAGGTCGATGCCCGGGTAGACGCCGTGGTACTCGATGCGGTTGTAGTCGGGGACGGCGGTGCGCCAGTGGGCGGTGTCGCTGCCGAGGAAGGAGCCGGTGGTGCCGGCCGGCGCGCCCAGCCTGACCGCGGCATGGGCGTCGGCGCCGATCAGCTCGATGCGCATCACCTCGAGCGCGGGAGCCGTCCCCGTCGCCGGCCGCGGCCCCGACCGTCCCCGGCGCGCCCCCGGGGTGAACGCCAGGGTGGCGCCCCCGGCGCCGACCACGAAGGCGTATCCGCTCCCCCGGGCGACGAAGCCGGCGCCGGGCCCGACCTGGCCCTGGTTCGCCTCGAAGGCCAGCGGGAGGGCGGCGTACACGCGGCGGACCGCGGTGCTGTCGAGGGCCGGAGGGGCGGCGCGGGAGGGCCGGGAGACGGCGCCCAGCAGCATCTGGAGGGGAACGGCGAGGACGGCGAACGCCGCGACGGCGACGATGCTCCAGGTCTCCCGCCTCATCGCCCATCCCTTCCGCGTGACCGGGGCTGCCTGGTCCCACCGGGCGAGTCGCGCCCGATGCGAAACCCCGGCGACGCTGTGACGTTCGACAGGGTGAGAGCAGAGTACGGCCGACGTCAAAAACTGTCAATAATAGTTGCGAAGCAGCTCAAACGCTCCAAGAGGGGCGTGTGGTGTGCGACGATTCGGTCTGGCGGGCATGAAGCAGGAGGTCAGCCGAGAGATGCCGATGACCATCGCCGAACCGGTTCGGACCGAGACACTGCGGGTTGCGATTCCCCACGACCTTGCCGACTTCCTCCGCACGCTGGCCGCCGACCAGGGATGCGCGGTGGGTGAGGTGGTGGCCGCACTGGTGGGCGACGAGGCCCGCCGCCGCGGCCGCCTCGGACACCAGCACCCCAAGAAGATGACCCCGGCGGTCCGCGCCGCCCTCTGCCGCCTGCTCCGCGAGGGCTACTCGCGCACCGCGGCGGCGGAGCGCTGCGGGGTCTCCCGCCAGACCCTCTACTACTGGCTGCGCCATCACGACGACTTCGCCCAGGCGCTCGAGGCCGCCGAGGCCGAGGAGGACCGGGTCGCCGCCGGCGCCATGCTGCGCCGCGCCCGCCGGACCACCAAGCCCCGCACCGCGGCCTGAGCCGCGGCGCCGGGCATCCTCAGCCGCCGAGACCGGCGGTGGTGGGAAGACGGGCGGGCCGCTGCGCCTCGAAGCCGGTGATGGCGTCGGCGAGGCGGAGGCTGAGGGCGATGTCGTCGAGGCCGCCGAGCAGGCGCTCGCGGGCGTCCTCGTCGAGCTCGACGGCACGCCGCTCGCCGTTGAACTCGACGTAGCCCCGCTCGAGGTCCACCGTGGCCTCCAGTCCCGGCTCCTCGCGGGCCAGGTCCATCCAGCGGGCCACCACCTCCTCGGGGAGCTGCACCGGCAGCAGCCCGATCTTCAGCGCGTTGCTGCGGAAGATGTCGCTGAAGGAGGGCGCGATCACCGCGCGCACCCCGTAGTCCTCGAGCGCCCAGGCGGCGTGCTCCCGCGACGAGCCGCAGCCGAAGTTGCGGCCGGCGAGCAGCACGGGGGCATGGCGCCACGGCTCGCGGTTGAGCTCGAAGTCGGGGTTCTCGGTGACCCCGTCGCCCTGGTAGCGCCAGTCGTGGAAGAGGAAGGGCCCGTAGCCGCTGCGCTCGATCCGCTTCAGGAACTGCTTGGGGATGATCTGGTCGGTGTCGACGTTGGGGCGGTCGAGCGGGGCGGCGACGCCGGCGAACCGGGTGAACGGCTCCACGGCTAGGCCACCGCACCGGCCCCGGTGGGACCGAGCTCGCGCACGTCGGCGAGGTGGCCGGCGATGGCCGCGGCGGCGGCCATCTCCGGGCTGAGCAGGTGGGTGCGGCCCCCCTTGCCCTGCCGGCCCTCGAAGTTGCGATTCGAGGTGGAGGCGCAGCGCTCGCCCTCGGCGAGCACGTCGGGGTTCATCCCCAGGCACATCGAGCAGCCGGGCTGGCGCCACTCGAAGCCGGCGTCGCGGAAGAGCTGGTCGAGCCCCTCGGCCTCGGCCTGCCGCTTCACCCGCATCGACCCCGGCACCACCATGGCACGCACCGTCGGGGCGATGTGGCGGCCGCGCACCACCGCGGCGGCGGCGCGCAGGTCCTCGATGCGCCCGTTGGTGCAGGAGCCGATGAAGACCCGGTCGATGGCGATCTCGCGCAGCGGCGTCCCCGCCACCAGGCCCATGTACTCGAGCGAGCGGCGCACCGCGACCCGGTCGCTGGCGTTCTCCCACTGGTCGGGGTCGGGGACGGCGCCGGAGATCGGTGCGACCTGGGCCGGGTTGGTGCCCCAGGTGGCGTGCGGCGCCACCGTCGCGGCGTCCAGGCGGAGGCTGCGGTCGAAGCTCGCCCCCTCGTCGCTGCGCAGGTCGCGCCAGGCGGCCACCGCCTCGTCCCAGGCGGCGCCCCGGGGGACCGCGGGCCGCTCGGCGAGGTAGGCGACGGTGGTGTCGTCGGGGGCGATCATCCCGGCGCGGGCGCCGCCCTCGATCGACATGTTGCAGACCGTCATCCGCCCCTCCATGGAGAGCGCGCGGATCGCCTCACCGGTGTACTCGATGACGTGGCCCACCGCGCCGTCGACGCCGATGGCGCCGATGACCCCGAGGATCAGGTCCTTGGCGGTGACCCCGAAGCCGCGCTCGCCGTCGATGCGCACCTCCATCGTCTGGGGCCGGCGCTGCACCAGCGTCTGGGTGGCGAGCACGTGCTCGACCTCGCTGGTGCCGATCCCGACGGCGAGCGCCCCGAACGCGCCGTGGGTCGCGGTGTGGGAGTCGCCGCTGACGATGGTCATGCCCGGCTGGGTCAGGCCGAGCTCGGGGCCGATGATGTGCACGATGCCCTGGCGCGGGTCGCCCATCCCGAAGCAGGGGATGCCGAACTCGCGGCAGTTGGCCACCAGCGTGTCCATCTGCCGCCTCGCGACGAGGTCCGTCATCGGAAGCGAGGGGTCGGTGGTGGGCACGTTGTGGTCCATCGTCGCCACCGTCAGGTCGGGACGCCGCACCCGCCGCCCCGCCAGTCGCAGCGACTCGAACGCCTGCGGCGAGGTCACCTCGTGGACCAGGTGGAGGTCCACGTAGACCACCGCGGGGGCGTCGCTCGACGTCGCCGGCGAACCCTCCGGCCCTGGAGCCACGACATGCGCGTCCCAGACCTTGTCGAACAGCGTCCGGGGGTTCCCCCCGGCCCCTGTTCCCCGGTCCGCGGGGTTCCCCCCGGCCCCTGTTCCCCGGTCCGCGGGGTTCCCCCCGGCCCCTGTTCCCCGGT
>JAXDLS010000100.1:0-4068 GCA_034666485.1 Chloroflexota bacterium | reverse complement strand
GGCCGCGGCGGCGGGCGAGCAGGCCGCGCAGCCAGAGGAGGCCGAGCATCAGGCGGCCCCCAGGAGGACGCCGTCGGCCATCGTCCACGCGGTGTCGAAGCGTCCGGCGACGCGGCGGTCGTGGGTGGTGAGCACGAGCGCCGCTCCCAGGCGGGCGACCGCCTCGTCGAGCACATCGAGCATCTGCGTCCCGGTGGCGCCGTCGAGCTGGCCGGTGGGCTCGTCGGCGAGGACCAGCCGGGGGGAGCCGGCGAGCACCCGGGCGACCGCCGCCCGCTGCGCCTGGCCGCCGGAGAGCTCCTCGGGGAGGCGGCCGGACAGCGACTCCAGCCCCAGGGCCTCGAGGGCGGCGCGGGCGGCGGCGAGCGCCGCCTCCTCGGGCATGCCGCCGAGCAGCAGCGGCAGGGCGACGTTCTCGAGCACGTCGAGCGGCGGCAGCAGGCTGGGTCCCTGGAGGATGGTGGCGACGGCGAGCGGGCGCAGCCGGTCTCGCGGTCCGAGGGCGGGCCAGTCGACGACGCCCTCGGAGGGGGTCTCCAGGCCGGCGAGGAGGTGGAGGAGGGTCGACTTCCCCGAGCCCGACGGCCCGGTGATGACGATGCGCTCGCCGGCGCGCACGGTGCACGAGGCGCGCAGCAGCGCGACCACCAGGCGGGCGCCCGAGCCGTAGGCGCGGCCCGCGGACTCGCAGCGCGCCAGGACCTCGGTGTTGTCCCCACTCACGCGACCACCCGGCCGTCGGCGAGGGTCACCACCCGGTCGGCGGCCGCGGCGACCACGTCGCTGTGGGTGACCACCACCACCGCCACACCCCGGCGGGCCCGCTCCTCGAGCAGGCCCAGCACCCGCTGGCCGGTCACCGAGTCGACCTCGCCGGTGGGCTCGTCGGCGAGCAGCACGGTGGGGTCGTTGGCGACCGCCACGGCGATGCCGGCGCGGCAGAGCTCGCCGCCGCTGAGCTGCCCCGGGAGGGAGCGCGCCCGTGCGCCGAGGCCGAGCTCCTCGAGCACGGCGGCGGCCCGGCGCGGGTCGCGGCGGCCGGCGAGGCGCTGGGCGAGGTCGACGTTCGCGGCCACGGTGAGGTGGTCGAGCAGGTTGCCGCTCTGGAACAGCATGCCGATGTGACGGCCGCGCAGCGCCCGGCGCTCGCGCTCGGGGCGGCGGGACAGCCGCTCGCCGCCGACGTGGACGGTGCCGCCGTCGGGGTCGTCCATCCCCGCCAGGCAGGCGAGCAGGGTCGACTTGCCCGACCCCGAGGGGCCGACCACGGCGACGATCTCGCCGCCCTCGACGCTCAGCGAGACCCCCTGCAGCGCCAGGGTCTCGTCGTCGCCGGCGTGGAAGAAGCGGTAGAGGCTCAGGGCGCGGAGCGCGGGCTCGCTCACAGCCAGCGGAAGCCGTTCGTGACCGTGTTCCAGGGGTCGACGTTGTCCGAGCCCACCGGCGCCGAGAGGGTGAGGATCGCCTCGGTGCCGTTCCGCCAGAACTCGTAGCGCTCGACCGCCAGCCGCGCCACCCTGCCGGTGACCGGGTTGGTCGCCGAGGTCGCCTGGTAGGTGATCAGCACCGCGGTCCCGGCCGTCCGGGTGACCGTGCTCACCGCCTCGTTGGTCACCCCCGTGGCCTGCCGGCGGATGGCGGGCAGCTCGGTCTGCCGCGCTGAGTCGACCGTGGGCGCGGCCGGGGTGGCGACGGTCTCCAGGCGGATGCTGTTGTAGTGGTCGGTGAAGGTCACCGCACCGCCGCCGCCCGCCTGCGCCCACCCCTCGGGGACGCGGACGCCGAAGGCACCGGACGGGAGGCTGTAGGCGACGAAGACCTGGTTGTCGGGGATGTCGCCGGCGGGGTTGACCTCGACGGCCGGGGCGGAGGCGGACGGGGCGGTGCCCGCGGTGGCGGTGGTGACCGCCGCGGGCGTTCCGCCGGCGGTCGCGGCGGGGTGGGAGGGGGGCGAGCCGCAGCCGGCGGCCAGCAGCCCGGCGAGGGCGGCGAGGGGGGCGAGGAGGCGGGGGTTCATCACCGCGCCAGCGTACGCGCCGCCGGGTCAGGGGACGGTCAGGGCCGGGTCAGCGGGCGGCAAGCCGGGGTGGGGTAGGCTCGCCGCCACATGGGCGCGCGGATCCTCCTGATCGAGGACGACGAGGGCATCGGCAGCAGCCTCGCGGGGGTGCTCGAGGGCCAGGGCCACGCGGTGCGCTGGTGCCGCGGCGGCCGCGACGGGCTCGCCGCCGCCGAGGAGGAGGCACCCGAGGTGGTGCTCCTCGACCTGGGGCTGCCCGACCTCGACGGGGTCGAGGTCTGCCGCCGGCTGCGCGGCGCCCATCCCGGGGTCGCGATCATCGTGGTCACCGCCCGGGACGCGGAGGTCGACGTGGTCGTCGGGCTCGACGCCGGCGCCGACGACTACGTCACCAAGCCCTTCCGGCTCGCCGAGCTGCTCGCCCGCCTCCGCGCCCAGGAGCGCCGCCTCGGCGCCCGCCGCGACCAGGGGCCGCTCCGGGCGGGCGGCCTCGAGCTCGACGTCGAGGCGCGGCGGGCGACGGCGCCGGGCGGCGAGCTGGCGCTCACCCCCAAGGAGTTCGACCTGCTCTCGCTGCTGGTGGCCGAGTGCGGCCGCGCGGTCACCCGCGAGCGCATCATCGAGCTGGTCTGGGACGAGCACTGGTACGGGTCCACCAAGACCCTCGACATGCACATCGTCGCGCTGCGCCGGAAGCTCGCCGCCGCGGGCGAGACCACGGCGCGGATCACCACCCTGCGCGGGGTCGGCTACCGCCTCGACGCCGGATGAGAGGGCGCATCCTCCGCGCCATCGTCGGCGTCACCGCGCTCGCGGTGGTGCTGCTCTCGGTGCCGCTCGGCATCGCCGTGGCCAGCGTGTATCGCGACCAGGCGGTGCGCCGGCTGGTCGACGACGCCACCCAGGCGGCCACCCTGGTGTCGACCCCGCTCACCGCCGCCGACCCCGCCGAGCTGCCCACCCGGGAGGACGGGGCCCGGTCCTCGGTCTACGGCGCCGCCGGCCGCCGGCTCTCCGGGCCCGGGCCCGCCGCCGCCGACGCGGTCACCCGGATGGCGCTCGGCGGCCACGTGGGCTCGGCCTCGACGGGGGCGGAGGTGGTGGCCGCGGTGCCGGTGGGGTCGCAGGAGCAGGTGGTGGGGGCGGTGCGCTCGGCGCTCTCCCAGTCGACCGTCGACGGCCAGGTCCACCGCGCCTGGCTGCTTCTCGCCGGTCTGGGGCTGGCGGCGATCGGTCTCGCAGCCGCCGTCGCCGTCGTCCAGGCGCGCCGGCTCAGCCGCCCCCTCGACGCGCTCGGCGTCGCGGCGGCCCGGCTCGGCGGCGGCGACTTCTCGGTCGAGGTCCCGCCCAGCGGGGTCGCGGAGATCGACACCGTGGCGGGGTCGCTGAACGCCACCGCGGCGCGTCTCGCCGTGGTCCTCGACCGCGAGCGCGCCTTCAGCGCCGACGCCTCCCACCAGCTGCGCACCCCGCTCACCGCGCTGCGGCTGCGGCTGGAGGGGGGCCTGCTCGCCGGCGACGGGCTGCGCCCCGCGGTGACCGCCGCCCTCGACGAGATCGACCGGCTGCAGCGCACCGTCGAGGAGCTGCTCGAGCTCGCCCGCGACACCCCGGGTGACCGCCGCCCCCTCGACCTCGCCGCCCTCTGCGCCGGGCAGGAGGTCCGCTGGCGGGCGGCGCTGGCGGCCGCCCACCGGCCGCTGCGGCTCGAGCTCCCCGCCTCGCTGCCCCCGGTGCCGGTCTCGGCCTCGGCGATGCGCCAGGTCCTCGACGTGCTCCTCGACAACGCCGCCGTCCACGGCGCCGGGACGGTGCGGGTGGTCGCCGGCGAGCTGCCTGGCGGCGTCCACGTCGACGTCGGCGACGACGGGGAGGGGGTGCTCGACGCCGGCCGCGTGTTCGCCCGCCGCGACTCCGGGACCGGCGGCCGCGGGATCGGCCTGGCGCTGGCGCGCTCCCTCGCCGAGGCCGAGGGGGGCCGGCTGCTGCTCCAGCGCGCCGGGCCGGGGCCGGTCTTCCGCCTGGTGCTGGCGCGGCGCGACCCGCCG
>JAXDLS010000099.1:0-5190 GCA_034666485.1 Chloroflexota bacterium | reverse complement strand
GGCGGGTGCGCTTCTCCCACCGGACCACGTTGGCCCACTGGTTGACCAGCACCGGCAGGTCGCGCCAGGAGTGGATCCAGTCGGCGTAGAGGGTGCAGATGATGGTCTCGCTGGTGGGCCGGATCGCGAGCCGCTCCTCCAGCTTCTTCTCGCCGCCGTGGGTGACCCAGGCCACCTCGGGGGCGAAGCCCTCGACGTGCTCCGCCTCCTTGGTCAGCAGCGACTCGGGGATGAAGAGGGGGAACTGCATGTTCTCGTGCCCGGTCGCCTTGATCATCGCGTCGAGCGCGTCGCGGATGTTCTCCCAGAGCCCCCAGCCGTAGGGGCGCACCACCATGCACCCGCCCACCGGCGTGTAGTCGGCGAGCTCGGCACGCCGGACCACGTCCACGTACCAGCGGTCGAAGTCCTCGCTCTTGGGGGTGATCGCCTTGGGGTCGCGGGTGGTGGCGGGCATCGGCCGGGAGTATAGGGGGAGCGGCGGAGTTGGCCGGGGGCGGCGCGGCTTCGGCGGGAGATGGCTGTCTGATCCAGAACCTCCCCGGCGGCGTAGATCCGGGCATGAACCCTCGAGCCCCACTCGTGCTCTCCGCCACCCTCGCCGGGGCCGCGCTCGCCGGCTGCGGGGGCGCCTCCGCCGGCACCCCCACCGCGACCTCGACCGGCAGCGGCGCGGTCGCCATCAAGAACTTCGCCTTCGGGCCCACCCCGATCACCGTGAGCAGGGGGACCGTGGTGACCTGGACGAACCGGGACGCCTCGGTCCATACCGCGACGGCCGTGGACAGGTCCTTCGACACCGGGAACATCGAGCCGGGCAGGAGCGCCGCCCACACCTTCGACACCCCGGGCACCTTCGCGTACCGCTGCACCATCCACCAGTACATGACCGGCTCGATCGTGGTGACGGGCTGAGGTGAGGAGCGCGGGCCACCGCCACCTGCTGCTCGCCTGGCCGCGGGGCCTCCTCCAGCGGGGGCTCACCGGCGGCGCCCGCCTGGTGGGAGCGGGCCTCCTGGTCGCGATCGGTCTCGTCCATCTGGTGCTGGCGCCGCTCTACTACGGCGCCGCGGCCTACGTCGGCGTGCTCTTCCTCCTCACCTGCGCGGCGGTGTGGACGGCTGCCGCGGCGGTGCTGGCCGGCGTGCGCGGAGCGTGGCTCGCGGGCGGCCTGATCGCCGCCGGCGCCCTGGTGGCACTGGTGGCCGCCGCGACCGTGGGCCTCCCCGGCTTCACCGACAGCCTCTCGGCGCCCTGGGCGGCGCTGTCCCTGCTGCTCGAAGGCGGCTTCGTGGGGTTGTACCTGGCGCTGGCAATCCTTCGCCGCACCCCGCTGCTCGACCCGCCCCGCCACTGAGGGACGGCCGGCGGCGCGGTTGACCGGCCCTGGGGCCGGTGACATGATCCCGGCACCCTCCGGCAGCTGGGGAGAGCTGTGCCCGAGATCGCCGCCGACCTGCACGACGTCGAGGCCCTGTCACGCGCGTTCGGCGTGGCCTGGGACCGCGTCGAGGCCGCCCAGCACCGCTTCCGGCGCGCCGCGATGACCGGCGAGGCACTGACCTCTCGGCCGCGTGCCAGGGGGAGTACGGGTCAACCGTGGCGGCGGTCGAGACGCTGCGGCAGAGTGGCTGTGGACGTCCGACGGCGCGCGAGAGGCCGACGTCCATGTCCGGCAGGTCGCGGACCTGCTGCAGCGACTCGGTGCCGCGTCGAGGACGCGCAGCGCGCCTACCGAAGAGAGGCGGTGAATTTCCGCTCGAACCGACGACGGCGTGGACTTGATCGTGTGGTACTGGTCGGGAAGGATCACCAGTTGGTACGCGAAGTCTTGACAATGCGCATTCACCTGCAGGACGCGGTCGTTGACGCCATTTCTGTCGAGCCCACGGGCGTGCCGCAGAATGGGGTTCGTCCAATCGGTCGGGTCAGCGGTCCGGAGGAGGCACTTCCCATCATCTTCACGCTGGACGCCATAGGGTGGACGGAGCTCCTCTACACGGCGAACGGTGTGCGTGACCGGAAGGCGTCCGACTGGGACGATGTCGGGTTCAACTACCCGAGTGACATCAGCGAGCCGGACGAGGAGCCCTTCGACGGTGTGGAGGTTCACAATCCGATCTTCGAGGTCATCGTCAGCGAAAAAGCATTCGACCGGCTCATGGCCCGATTCTTCCGAGTGCTGGTGATCGGCGCCGGGGCGGCAAGAGATCCGGTGATCACCACCGACTGGTGGCCCAGCTTCCTCACCATCGTCAAGGATCTAGAGAAGCGAGGCGGCTCGTGAAGCAGGGGTTGACGCTACCGACACCCCAGATTGCCACCTTGCTCCCAACCTGCTGATCGCATGGCCATGGCGGACCAACCGCGCCTCGACGACCACGTGCTCGACAACATGTCGGTTGATCCTCTGCCCAGCGGCAGGAGGCTCCGGACGGTTGGAAACATCACCAGCCTCGAGTCCGCAAACGTCGTGGCGTCCACACTGGAGTCGTTCAGCTGGAGCAGCCTCATGGACCTGGCCGAGGGCATCAGGGACCGGCATGGCATTGGGAAGGATGGGTTGGGGCTGCGGTACCCTGGAGATGATCTCGACCCGTGGGATGAGCCGTACCACGATGTCCTCGTGTATGACCAATTCGACCGCGTCCTCGTCGGTGTGGATGCATTCGAACGTCTGGCCACGCGGTACTTCCGCGCCCTTGTCACCGGTGCCCAGAGGCTCGACGATCCCGTCACCCGTCAGCCCTGGTGGCCGGGGTTCGTCGCCGCCACAGAGGAGATCGAGCGCCGGGTCGCGTCGCAGGGAGACCCACCGCACTGACCCCCGGCCGGCCGCTCCTCAGTCCCCCCGCACCATGCTCAGCGGCTTCAGCGGCGCGTCCCCCAGCCCCACCGGCAGCGGCCTGCCCTCCGCCAGCAGCCGGGCATCCTCGTCGGCGATCGCCTCCAGCCGCTCCACGAGGGCGTTGATGAGCTCCGCCTCGGGGAGCGTGGCCACCACCCGGCCGGAGACGAAGAGGGCTCCCTTCTGCCGCCCTCCGGCGATGCCGATGTCGGCGTGCATGCCCTCACCGGGGCCGTTGACCACGCAGCCCATCACCGAGACCGTCAGCGGCCGGCGGACGCGGCGCAGGGCCTCGTCGACCCGGGCCACCATCGGGTTCATGTCGATCTCCAGCCGGCCGCAGGTGGGGCAGGCGATCAGGTTGGGGCCGCTCGGGGTCTCCTCGAGGCTGGCGAGGATCTGCTTCGCGACCCGCACCTCCTCCTCGGGGTCGCCCACCAGCGACACCCGGATGGTGTCGCCGATGCCCTCGGCGAGGAGGATGCCGATGCCCATCGCCGACTTGACGCTCCCCGATTGGACCGGTCCGGCCTCGGTCAGGCCCAGATGGAGCGGGTAGCCGTTGCCGAGGGCGGCGAAGCGGCGGTTGGCGGCGAGGTTGGTGGGCACGTCACTCGCCTTGAGCGACACCTTGACCATCGACGGCCCGACGCCGTGCTCCTCGAGGATGCGGATGTGGTGGAGAGCGGCCTCGACCATGCGCTCCGCGGTCTCCTCGATGGTCGAGCCGCGGCCGCGGTCGAGGTCCTTGCGCCGGGGGATGCTCCCCGAGTTGACGCCGATGCGGATGGGCACTCCGCGGGCCCTCGCCTCGGTGGCGATGTCGCGCACCTTGGTCGGGTCGGAGATGTTCCCGGGGTTGAGCCGCAGGCACTGGACCCCCGCCTCCAGCGCGAGCAGCGCCAGCGGGGCGTCGTAGTGGATGTCGGCGACGATCGGCACCGGCGACCCGGCGACGATCTCGCGCAGCGCCGCGGCGGCATCGCGGGTGTCGCAGGTGACCCGGACGATGTCCGCGCCCGCGGCGGCGGCGCGCTCGATCTGGCCGAGGGTGCCGCGCACGTCCTCGGTCTGGGTCTTGGTCATGGTCTGCACCGAGATCGGCGCGGCGCCGCCGATGACCACGGGGCCGACGCGGACGGGGACGGTGCGGCGCCGGTTGCCGGGGATCACTGGTTCCCCCGGATGTCGTGCTGGATGGTCACGAAGACGACGAAGGTGAGGATGAGCATCAGTCCCGCATAGTGGACCGCCATCTCCAGCTGGGGCCGCACCCGGCGGCGGCGCAGCGCCTCGATGACGATGAAGACGAAGCGGCCGCCGTCCAGGAACGGCACCGGCAGCAGGTTGACGACGCCGAGGTTCACGCTCAGCAGCGCCATCCAGGCGATCAGGTCTCGCCACCCGCCCTGGGCGACGACGCTGGTGTAGCGGACGATGCCGACCGGGCCGGTGACTCCGTTGGGGCCGAGCAGGCCGCCGCTGTTCGGGGTGGTGACCAGGGAGTAGATCCCGGTGAAGATCCCACTCACCTCGCGGGGCACCTCGGTGACCCCGTACACCACCGCGGCGGGCAGCGACCGTCCCTGGGCGCCGGCGCTGACCCCGAGCTTCCAGGAGGCGACCGCCTCCCCCCGCATGGGCACGGCGCCGTCGGTGACGCTGGAGACCACCGAGTCGGTGAAGCGCTGGTCGGGCGCGCCGAGCAGGTGGCCGCTGACGTGCACCGGGCGGCCGCCGCCGAGCACGGTGGCGGGATCGCCGGTGAGCAGCGGGGTGGAGCCCTGGCGCTGCGGTCGGCCGTCCACGCTCTCCACCACCAGCGCGCCCCGGGGCGGGGCGGTGGCCTTCTCGGCGTCGCCGGGCACGCGCTCGTTGTCGAGGACCAGCAGCGGCGGCACCTGGATGGTGTGCTCGTCCCCGTGGTCGTCGCGGTAGGTGACCTGGATGGGACGCCCCCGGCTGCTGCTGGTGGCATGGCGCAGGGCGTCGGTGGCGAGCTGCGAATCGTGGGGGTCGACCGCGGCCCCGTCCACCCGCAGCAGCGCCTCGTTGGCGCTCACCCCGGCGGTGGCGAGCGGGCTGTCGGGCTCGACCACGCCCGGCGTCGACGGCATCGAGACCACGGCGTAGAGGACGGCCGCGAGGATCAGGTTGAAGACACCGCCGGCGAGGATGGTGGCCGCCTTGCGGGGGATGGTGGCGCGGTAGAAGTTGCGCGGCCCGGCATCGGGCTCGCCCTCGATCCCCATCATCCCCGCCATCCGCACGAAGCCGCCCGCGGGGATGAGCCGGATCGAGTAGAGAGTCTCGCCGACCCGGCGGCCGTAGACCTTGGGGCC
>JAXDLS010000098.1:0-2878 GCA_034666485.1 Chloroflexota bacterium | reverse complement strand
CCTGGGTCCGGGGCCGTCCCGGCGAGCTCGCCACCGCCGACGTGGCCTTCCTCGACGCCCCCTACCGCGACCAGGGGATGGCGGCCGTGCTCGACGCGCTCGGAGCGCAATCCCCGCCCGTCGTCGTGTGCGAACATCATCGCGCCGCCGGTCCTCCCGACGCGGTGGGTGGCCTGGAGCGCGTCCGGGAGGCGATCTACGGCACCACCCGGCTGAGCTTCTACCGCCGGGCGGGTGGTGAGCACGAGGCCGGGGAGGCTCGGGACCAACGGGAGAGAGGATGACCCGCATCGCCGTCTACCCGGGGAGCTTCGACCCCGTGACCCTCGGTCACCTCGACGTGCTCGAGCGGGCGACGCTGATCTTCGACCGGGTGATCATGGCGGTCCTGGAGAACCCCTCGAAGAGCGGGCTGTTCACCGTCGAGGAGCGGGTCGAGCTGATCCGCCAGAGCGTCAACGAGAACCCGCGGGTCGAGGTCGACACCTTCCAGGGGCTCACCGTCGAGTACGCCCGCCGCGTGGGCGCGGCGGCCATGATCCGCGGGCTGCGCGCCGTCAGCGACTTCGAGAACGAGTTCCAGATGGCGCTGATGAACCGCCGCCTCGCGCCCGAGATCCACACGGTGTTCCTGATGACCTCCTTCTCCAATGTCTACGTCTCCTCCTCTCTGATCAAGGAGGTCTACCGCTTCGGCGGCAGCGTCGAGGACGTGCTTCCCCCGCCCAGCGCGCGGGCGATGCGGCGGCGCTTCGGCAGAGAGGACAGCGATCATGCACTCCAGGGGGAACGGACGTGAGCGACATCGCCGCCGAGAGCCCCTCGGTGATCGACCTCCTCGACCGGCTCGAGAGCCTGGTGGTGAACGGCAAGCGCATCGTCTTCACCCCCAACGTGGTGGTCAACGAGGACGAGGCCCTCGACCTCATCGACCGCGCCCGGATGCAGCTCCCCGAGGAGATGAAGCAGGCGCACTGGGTGATCGACGAGCAGGAGCGGTTGCTGGCCCAGGCGCGCCAGACCGCCGAGGCGCTGGTCGAGGAGGCGCGGGAGGAGGCCGAGCGCACCACCGCCGGGGCCCGGGAGGAGGCGGAGCGGGTCTCCGTCGCGTCCCGCGAGGACGCCGAGCGGCTGGGTCGCGAGGCCACCGAGCATGCCGCCGCGATGGTGAGCACGCACGCCGTCACCCGCGCCGCCGAGGAGCGCGCCCGCCACCTCGTCGACGAGGCCGAGGAGCGCGCCGCGCATGTCGCCGCCGAGGCGGACGCGTACACGCGCGAGGTCATGGAGACGCTGGAGGGGCAGCTGCAGCGCACCGCGCAGACCGTCCGCAAGGGCATCGAGAGCCTCCCGGCGCCGGAGTCGCGCAGGCGCAAGCGCTGAGACCGGCGATCGGCGGCGCCGGTCCCTGCTCCGGAGATCCAGGCTATACTCCGCGGCCGAGCGCGCCCCCGGAGCACGCACCTCACCGGAGTAGCAATGGCAGTCCCCAAGGAACGCGTCCCCAAGGCGCGTCGCGACCGGCGCCGCGCCCACCTCGCCCTGGCGCGGCCGGCGCTCGTCCCCTGCCAGCAGTGCCGGCGGCCCAAGCGTCCGCACCACGTCTGCCAGAACTGCGGCACGTACCACGGGCGCGAGGTGCTCGTCACCGAGTGACCCGGGTCGCGCTGGTCTTCCCCGGTCAGGGCAGCCAGTCCGCGGGCATGGCTGCCGATCTCCTCGACGTCCCTCCCGCACCCTCGCTGCTCGACGTCGCGGGTGCCGCCGGGATCGACCTGCGCGGCGCTCTGGCCGGCGACGAGGACGGGCTGCGGCCCACCGAGGTGGCCCAGCCGGCGCTGCTCCTCGTCGAGGCGGTGCTGGCGTCGCGGCTGGGGTCGCCGGCGCAGGGGATCGAGATCGTGGGGGTGGCCGGGCACAGCGTCGGCGAGTACGCCGCCCTGGTCGCCGCCGGGGTGCTCGACGCCGAGGTCGCGATGCGCCTGGTGACGGCCCGCGGGCTGGCCATGGCGGGGATGCGCGAGGGTGGGATGAGCGCCCTGCTCGGTGCCTCCGAGGAGGTCGCCACCGCCGTCTGCGCGGAGGTCGTCGCCGCCGGCGGCGGGGTGGTCGTGGTCGCCAACCTCAACGGCCCCGGTCAGGTGGTGATCAGCGGCGAGCGCCGCGCCCTCGAGGCGGCGGCCGCGCTGGCCCGCGAGCGCGGGGTGCGCCGGGCCATGCCGCTGCGGGTGAGCGGCGCCTTCCACTCCCCGCTGATGGCCGGCGCCGCCGAGGAGGTGGGACGGCTCATCGACGCCGCGCCGCTCGTCGACGCCACGGTGCCGGTGGTGTGCAACGTCGACGGTGCTCCGGTTCGCGACGCCGGCGCCCTCCGTGACCGGCTGCGCCGCCAAATGGCCTCGCCGGTGCGCTGGAGCGACTGCGTCGCCGCCCTCGTCGGGCTCGGCGCCGAGGTCCTGGTCGAGGTCGGCCCCGGAGCGGTGCTCAGCGGCCTGGCGGGGAGGATCGACCCCGGCCTGCGCACCCTGCAGGTGGCGAGCGTCGCGGCCGCCGCCGGGCTCGGTGATGCGCTGGCGGGGGCCGCCCGTGGCTGATCGGCGCTTCGAGGGCAGGGTCGCCCTGGTCACCGGCGCCTCTCGCGGCATCGGCCGCGCGGCGGCGCTGCGCCTCGCCGCGGAGGGGGCGGCCGTGGCCATCGCATACGGCGCCTCCGAGGCGGCGGCGCGCGAGGTGGTCGCCGCGGCGGAGGCGCTGGGGGCGAGGACCGCCCTCCTCGCCGCCGATCTCGGCGACACCGCCGCCGCCGCCGGGCTGGTCGGCCGGGCGGTCGAGGCGCTAGGCAGGGTGGACATCCTCGTCAACAACGCCGGGCTCACCC
>JAXDLS010000097.1:0-8257 GCA_034666485.1 Chloroflexota bacterium | reverse complement strand
CGGATCCCGCGCCCGGAGGTCCGCCACGCTCGACCCGGGCCGGCACGCCGGTCTCCGGGGGCGTCTCACCGGAGGCGGGATCCGGCATCAGGGGGGTGTCCATGGCCGCCATCCTCGGGCACCCGCCTTTCATTCCCGTTACAGCGAGCCCGGGCCGGCCGGGCTCATCCCCTGGGGAGAAACGACGGCGGGGTGAGACGCACCCGGACAGAGCGGCCCCAGGGGACGGGGCCGCCCTGACACCGGGGAAGGACGGATCATCACCGGGGTTGAGTCCGGCCGGGTGCCGGCCGGCCGGATCCAACCCATCCCTTCTAGGCGGGGACCATGCCGTGGGGGTCGAGGACGTACTTCACGGATTGGCCCCCGTCGAAGGCCGCGTAGCCATCCGGAGCGTCGTCCAGGGCGATCGCCTTGGCGTTGACCGCCTTGGCGACGTGGGCCCGGTCGGAGAGGATCATCTGCATCAGCTGGCGGTTGTAGCGCTTGACCGGGCACTGGCCGGTGCTGAACGAGTGGGACTTGGCCCAGCCCAGGCCGATGCGGATGCCCAGCTGGCCGATCTTGGCGTTGTCGTCGATGCCGCCGGGGTCGCCGGTCACATACAGGCCGGGGATGCCGATGGCAGCGCCGGCCCGGGTGACGGTCATGACGTCGTTCAGGACGGTGGCGGGCTGCTCGCCTGCGGCCGGGCCGTGGCCGCGGGCCTCGAAGCCGACGGCGTCGACGGCTGCGTCGACCAGCGGCTCGCCGATGATCTCCGCGATCATGTCGGCCAGGTCGGCCTTCTCGCCGAGGTTGACCGTCTCGCATCCGAAGCTGCGGGCCTGCGCCAGGCGTTCGGGGATCATGTCGCCGACGATGACCACGGAGGCGCCCAGGAGCTGGGCGGAGTAGGCGGCGGCCAAACCGACGGGGCCGGCTCCGGCGACGTAGACGGTCGAGCCGGTGGTCACGCCCGCCGAGACGGCGCCGTGGTAGCCGGTGGGGAAGATGTCCGAGAGCATCGTCAGGTCCTTGATCTTCTCCAGGGCCTGGTCGCGGTCGGGGAACTTCAACAGATTGAAGTCGGCGAATGGCACCATCACGTACTCGGCCTGCCCGCCGATCCAGCCGCCCATGTCGACGTACCCGTAGGCGGCGCCGGGGCGGGCCGGGTTGACCCTGAGGCAGATGCCGGTCTTGCCTTCCGTGCACATACGGCAGCGGCCGCAGGCGATGTTGAAGGGCACGGAGCAGATGTCGCCGACGTTGACGAAGAGCACGTCGATGCCCTTCTCGATCACCTCGCCCGTGATCTCGTGGCCGAGCGACTGGCCGATGGGTGCGGTGGTACGGCCGCGGACCATGTGCTGGTCGCTGCCGCAGATGTTGGTGGAGACGATCTTCAGAATGACGGCGTGGGGGGCTGCCTTCGGCAGGCCAAGCCCAGCCACCACCTCGTCGGGAAGCTCGAGCTTGGGATAGTCGATGCTCTCGACGCTGACCTTCCCCGGTCCCTTGTAGACGACTACGCGATTGCCTGACATGCCAGTGGTCTCCTTTCCCTGATGCGAATGAGGCGTGTGTGAAAAGGCATGGAGATGGACGGGCGGATCCCCATCGCCGGGACCGAGGTACGCGTCATCGCGTGTCGCCCCTGCCCCAGGCCGCCGGTGAGCTGTGCGCAGCAGCGACGTCCCCACCGACCTCTCTCGCCTGGCCCGCCGGTGAGCTCTCGGCGGCCCCCACGTCCACTACGGCCTGGCGGGGCTGGGCGACGAGATCGTAGACGAGGGCGGCCGCCACGCCACCGACGAACGGTCCCACCCAGTACAGCCAGAACTCGTTCCATGGCGGGCTACCCCCGAACAAGGGCTCGCCAGATAAGGACCGAACGTACGGGCAGGGTTGAGTGAGGAACCGGTCAACGGCCCGACGACCACGATGGACAGGGCCACAGCCAACCCGATCATCAACCCCGCCCATCCCTTGGGAGCTCGGGGGTCGACGGCCACGGCCATGATGGCGAACACCAGGATGAACGTGCCGAGTGCCTCGGCGGTGACTCCGGACAGGTAGCTCACGTTGTCGGCGAGGACCGTCGATCCCACCCCGCCGAGTGTCACGGCGTCCCTGCTGAAGATGGCGACCACCAGCAGCCCCCCGGCGGCTCCGCCGCACAGCTGAGCCAGCACGTAGGGGAGGACCTCCCTCCACGAGAAGCGGCGGGTCAGCGCCAGGGTGAAGGTGACGGCTGGGTTGATGTGCGCCCCGGACACCGCACCGAAGCCGTAGATCACCAGGGCGATCACGATCCCGAAGGCGAGGCCGATGAAGCCGAGACTCCCGTAGTCCAGCTTCCCGTCGCCCACTTTCAGGGCGGCCACGACGGATCCCGGGCCGAACAGGACCAGCAGAGCCGTGCCGAGGAATTCCGCTGCGAGACGTCGATTCAACGGGGTCGACACAGGCAAATCACCTCCGATAACTCCCGCCACGATGTGAACGTGTTGAAGCGAGGAACATCTCAACGCAGACGCTCATCCACGACCGCCCGCGAGCCGACCCGTGCATGCGAGCGCCCGAACAGCAATACCGTGAACTTGCCTTCGTGGCGCTGAGTCCAGACGGGCGAGATTGTATCGACTGCGATGAGGGGGAGCAAGAGGTCAGCCTTTGAATGGCCGGAACTGGTTACAAACGGTCGTACTTCTGCAACGAGCGGCCACCCTCCGTCCGCCAATGCGCGCCCGAGACGCCGGCGCCGGCCACCTCATCCCTCGAGCTCCTCGCCGGCCAGAGACCGGGACGAGTACTGGCGCTACGCCAGGGGTCCCTCGTCGGCGTGGGTGTCCGCCGGGTTGACCGGGATCTGTGGGAGCCGGGGGGCATTGATTCCTCCCGGCTGGCCGACTCCTGGGTGACCAGGTCTCACCCCCTCGAGTCGATCGACCCGCCCCTGCTCACTGATACAGCTCAGAGTCCGAGGAGTGTCCGAAACTCTGCCGCGCACCGTCGCGAGACCGGGATCGGCGCCCGCTCGGCGCCTTCGAGAAACAGCCAGTAACTCCCCTTGGCTCGTACGGCGATCTCTCGCACCCGGCCAAGGTTCACGAGGTAACGACGGTGCACTCGCAGAAAGCCCTGACCCTCAACCCGTTCCTCGAAGTTGCCGATCCCTCGTTGGGGGACTCGCAGGCGTCCCTGGTCGGTCTCGAGCCAGACGGTGCTGCCGCTTGCCTCCGCGAATCGCACCTCCCTGGGCGCGACGAGAAGCAGGCGGTTGCCGCGGAGACCGATGAGGCGGGGGGCCGGCCCACGGCGGAGCCGCGGCCTCGACACGAGGCGCTCGCTCTCGGCGCAGCGAAGGTCGTCGCGGACCCCCACGAGAATGCCGATGACGCGCTCCTCCGAGAGGACAGCTTGGAACGCAACCTCGAGCTCCGCCTGCATGCCGTGGAGCTGGACCTGCGCAAACCCGCCCCAGGATCGGTCGCGGCGGGCACCCTGCACGGCTTGGAGCAGGAGGTCCTTGAGCTCGGCCGACCGAGGAGGCTCCGCCTGTCCAAGTCGAGCGTGGTCGGCAGGCGCCGAAGCCGAGATGCCGAGGAGATCCTGGGCCTCCTGGTTGGCCAGGAGAAATCGGCCGGCGTTGTCTGCTATCGCGAGCGGCCCGTGAGCCCTTGCCGCGTGCTCCCTGAAGACCACGGTCAACTGGGTGAACGCACGGAGAGCAGACACCTGCAGCTCCGCCTCGATTCCCCGTACCGCCTCCTTCATCCACGGAAGGACGTTGCCCGCGAGCGGCCCCTTGTACGACGAGATGTTGAGGGCGCCGAGGGGACGGTCGGTCAGGGGATCGCGGATCGCGATTCCCGCGCAGGTCCAGTCGTGGAAGCCCGCGCACCAGTGCTCCCGCCCGGTGACGAGGGTCGGTTCGTGGTTCTCCAGCGCGGTGCCCATCCCGTTCGTCCCGGCCATCTGCTCCGACCACGTGTACCGGGGGCCGAGGTGTTGCTCCTCCGCCCTGTGGAGGGTCTGGCGGTCTCCCCACGCAACCAGGATCCGACCGACACTGTCGGTCACCGCGACCAGACCGTCGAGCGCGCTGACGTCGGGCTCGACCGACTTGGCCACCCCCCCGAGCTGGGCGACGACGACGTCGTCCTCGAGCGAGTGCGCCTGCTCCTCATCCGGGGCCGCCGCGGCTCGCTCACGCCAGGGATCGACCTCGTACTCGTCACGGCACCGATACCAGGACATGAGGATCTCGGGCCGCACCCCGTCGGTGACATCCTCCCCGGTGACGAAGCGCTCCCACGCGCTTGCGGTGACACTCTCCTCGGTGCGTGGGCGCTGGTGCCGAGCGGTTCTGTCCGTCGTTGTCACCGGCGACCTGCGTGCACGCGTCATCGCACTGCTTGTGAGAGGCGTCGGGGGATCTCCGGCGCCCCCCCGGTCCCTGACACTCTCCGTCGCGACGACGGCCTCACGGGTGTTCGCGGCGACGCCCTCATGCAGACCCCCCGAAGCGAGGCTGACCTGCCTGTCCGGTGCACCACCGCGTGTTGCAGGCGACCCGCTCATCGATCGTATCTCCGCGGCTCATGGCAGATCCCTCGACCCTGTGCCCCGAAGATGCCCAGTTGACCGGAGGACCTCGATGTGAATGGTAGGAGGTTCGAGGCATGAGTGCCAGGCATGTCGTGGGTCCGCGAACGCCGACCAAACTCTCGAGGCGGCTCGCCGTCGCGGTGTTCCGCGCGCGCGAGATGTGCACCGCGCCGTTCGTTGCTCAGACAGAACCTCTCGGCTCTCCTGTGCACCCGTTCATCGCAGGGGTGATGTCTCGGGACCGCCGCGCGAGCCCGGCCAGCGGCGGCAGCAGGCCCAGAGCGACGCCCACCCAGAGCGGTACCCGGCCGTGGGAGGTGCCGGCGGTGGCGAGGGTGACGAAGAAGAGGACGACGAAGAGCAGCTCGATCGCCGCGAACAGGCGCCACCGGCGATGCCCGGCGACTCGGATGCCGTACGCCGTTACGGCGCCCGTTCCTGGAGAAGCTCGGCCAGCCGCTGTCGCAGGTGATCAAGGCGGCGGCGGGTGGCCAGGATCTCCTCTGCGGTCGCACTGTCGATGACCTCGAGAAGATGATCCACCGACCTCTCGAGGGTTGCTGCGGAACCACGACGGGCGACGGTCTCGCCCCGTGCGCCGGCGGCCGTCCGCAGCGCCTTGGCCGCGGCGATGGCCGCATCTCCGGAAAGATCGTCGCAGTGGATGCGCTCCCACAGCTCGATCTGCTGCACAGGAGATGCGCGGAGGCTGAGCAGTGCTCGACCGTGCTTCTCCGTGAGATCACCGACCCGGATGTCGTCCTGGATCGCCTCGGGCAGTCTCGTCACATTGAGGAGATGGTACACATGGCGGCGGTGAATCCCGATCACCTCTCCCACCTCGGCCCAGGAGTGTGCACCCAGGTGCACACGGAGGCGCTTCAGGGCCTGGGCCCGGTCGACGGCATTGAGATCCTCGCGCTGGATGTTCTCGATCAGCGCTTCGACGAAGGCCTCGTCGTCGTCAGCTTCGGCGATGATGGCAGGGATCTCTCGCAGGCGGGCCTGGCGAGCCGCCCTCCATCGCCGCTCGCCCGCGATGATCTCGTAGCCCTCGCCGAGAGCCCGCACCCGGATGGGTTGGAGGACACCGTGCTCGAGAATGCTCCTGGTGAGTTCCTCGAGTCCCGCCGGGTCGATCGTCCGCCGCGGCTGATCAGGGCGCGGCGCGATATCCGCCAGGGCGATCATGCAGAGGCGACCCTCCTTGAGCGGCGGCGGCATCTGGTTCCTCGGCCCCATGTGTGAACCTCTCCTGTGGTGTCTCCGCCCATGTCGACGACCCTGCCCACGTGCCGCGAGGCGCTAGGGTCAAGGAGCGCCCTGGCCGAACCCGCTGCTCGACAAGGGCGCCCCAACCACTCCTAGTGCGAAACTGGGTCCGTGACCGGCAGGGCGTTCCCCACCGCGGTTGCCGGAGGATCACACATGGGGTGTCCGAAGCCACTCGGTGAGATGTCGCGCTGAGGCGGCCCGATGTTGTTCGACGGATAGTCGTAGATGATGTTGTCGGTGCGGGCACTGAGACCGTTGGGTACGTAGTCGAGCTTCAGGCGGTGGCGGGTCTTCCAGCCGATGTTGTGATCGGTGCAGGAGGTGTCGCCGCTGACGCCGAGGCCTCCCATCACTCGTCCCGACGAATCGTACAGCGCCACCCCCCCTCCGAAGACGTTCACCCCGCCGATCCGATGTCCGACCATGGGATCGTTCGCCTGGCCGTACGCGACGGGGTCGCCTCCATAGGCAACTCCGGTGTCGACCGGATTGCTGAACTGCAAACCGTACAGGCTGCCCCCGGGTTGCACCTGGGTGATGAGGTTCGCGGTCGACAGGGCAAGGCCGGGAAAGAGCCCTCCCTTGCCGGCCGGAAGGCTGAAGGATGTCGCCGTGTTGGCCTTCTGTGCCGAGATCACCCGACTACCGGGCCACTGGTCGCCGCGGGCGTCACCCGAATAGGCGACAGCGCAGACGAAGCCATCCCGGTTGACGATGGATCCCCACATCTCATTGCTGAGTCCGCCGTTGAGCTGATGCGTCGCACTGATGAGGGCGGTCCGCAGTGCGTCATGCGACGGTAGACCTGAACAGTCAGCCGGCCCCGAGGGGAGTCCGGACGCGCTCAGCGCGGATGTGGAGGCCCTGAGCCCCTGCTTGTTCGGGACTCCGGGTGCCTGCATGCCCGGGGCCACCGCTGACCCCGTCACCCCCGGGTTCCCGAACGGTACAGGCGCAAGTGACCCTGAGCTCGCGGCCGTCCCGGCGGACCCCAGGGCCAGCACTGAAAGGACGGTAGGAATGAGTTTGATCATGGTCTGCTCGTCCCCTTCATACGGGTTGTCATGGCTTGTGCAACGCTGTACCAACGCTGATGAGAATTCCACCCAGCCGCCCGAGGTCGCCTGGCTCGCAGGTCACTCGGTTGACCGAGTCCCAGGTTCGTGTCTGTCGCTCCCGCCTATGGACACCTCCTTCTGCTGGCACTGTTGCTGCCATCGCCGGCACCCGTGAAGACGGAGACTGCTGCTGAGACATTGCGCACATGTCACGGTGGTGCGCAATGTGGTGACAAGAGGTCGAGTTTCAGCAACGAGCGGCGCAGTGCGCATCTCGCGCGCACCGAGGATCGCGGCCTTGGACCGCCGGGACGGCGAGGCGATGGGCGGCCGGCTACCCGCCGGGCGCGCGCTTCCGCGACCCGGTGTTCACGGATCTAGGGAACCGACCAGGCCGAAGGCGCTGAAGAGGATGCCAGCCGCATCCTTACACCGACGTCACGACCCGCCGTGTGGTCCGCCCATCGTCAGGAGCAATGCGCTCTCGTCGACGCCGATGACGCTGTGCGGCACTCCGGCCGCAACGGTCAGCAAGCGCCCGCATGTCAAGGCAACCGCTCTCTCGCCCACCTTGAACTCGACACGGCCGTCGACTCCCTGCACGGTGATGGCCCCGTCAGCGTGGTGCTCGTGTACTCGGCCCCCGGCCTTCAGAGCCATCAGCAAGACGCGGAGACCGGGGTGCTTGGCGATCATCTTCGCAGCGTGGTCCGCCTTCTGGTACGAATCACTGGCCCGCAGTGCCTTCAACTCCGTGGCCAGGTCGACCTCGATCAGGGGATCAGTGACGTGGTGAGCCCCTGCTCTCGGTGTCTCGCCGGCATCCGCTCCCATGGGCTTCGTCTCCTGTGTCGGGGTCGTGATGTCCCCGCGCGTCTCGGCACCTCGAATTACGATATTGTAAGCTTCGCGCCATGGGCACCGACGCCGGCCCCACCCCTGAGGATCTGCCCGCTGCGCCGTCGAGCGTCTCTCCGGACGTCGTTCGCAGCTACCGCTGGCAACTGACACCCGGCGAGGACGTCGTCGATACCGCCACCTGGGCAGGCGCGGTTCCACAGAGGTCCGGCATCGCCCCACGCGTGCGCGTGGGCCGGAGCAGGTGGTTCAACCTGCTCTGGCTGCTCCCCATCGGCTTCGTGCTCCTCATCATCGCGGTCGCCGTCGCCAAGGGCCTGCGCGGAGACCCCTCGATGGTGCGGTTCATCAGGCAGCACCCCGGCACCATCGAGCCGCGCGCCGGGGCTTCGACAGGCTTCCCCGCCTGGTTGCGATGGCAGCACTTCTTCAACCTGCTCCTCCTGGTCTTCATCATCCGCTCCGGCGTC